>JBNMJJ010000071.1:0-9100 GCA_050873745.1 Lachnospiraceae bacterium
AGGACCAGAAGCTGCTGACCCGGTTCTATGGCGGGGCTGCCCCCACAGAGCGGGCGGATAGAATTACCGGACAGGATGAGGTAACGATGTACCGGGATTTGATTGCAAAATATGCGGCCACCCTGGTAGAGGATGAGGATTCTATTTTTATTAATACCAGCCGTAATGCGCTGAGTGTTATCCGGTATATTGACAAGCAGAAGGTGAAGGTGATTACGAACAACGGACACGCTATCCGCTGTGAGCATCAGGCAGGAGTAAGCGTGTATTTGACCGGCGGAGAACTGCGATACCCCAAGGAGTCGCTGGTGGGAGAATTTGCGGAAAGAAATCTGTTGAAGGTGTATGCCAAGAAAGCCTTTGTGGGATGCTCCGGCATATCTCTGGAATGCGGAGTAACGACGGAAAATTCCAACGAGGTCAACCTGAATGAGATTATGCTCAGGAGGGTGGCCAAGGCGGCTTATATTCTGGCGGACCACACCAAGATAGGAGAAAACAGCAGTTTCAGAACCTGCAGCATTGAACGGGTAACCCACTTAATTACGGATGAAAAAGCCCCGGCAGAAATACTGGAGGCTTTTCGGGAAAAAGGAATAAAAGTCCATCAGGTCTCCAACAAGGATGTATTTTAACCGCTAATTATCAATTAAATCGGCATTCTGCCGACAGCACGGCAAAGCACGGCGAAGCCTGACGACAGTGTCTGTAAAAATCCCCATAAATCAAATTTTAATCTGTGTTTTAAACTTCGGGTGCAATACACAGGGGGATTTTTGCGCCAAAAAAGAAGAAAAGAGAGAGTAATTAAGGTAAAACTATGGAACAAGAGAAGATGAACAGAAAATATACATTGGGCCTGTATGAAAAGGCGATGCCGGGAGAGCTTACCTGGAAAGAAAAGCTGGAGGCGGCAAAGCAGGCAGGCTATGATTTTGTGGAAATCAGCATAGATGAGACGAAAGAAAGGCTGAACCGGCTGGATATGGATAAGGCAGCCAGGGAGGAATTAAAAGGGCTGATGAGAGAGGTGGGGATTCCCATTCGTACCATGTGTCTCAGCGGACACCGAAAATATCCTCTGGGCAGCCAGGATGAAGAAACGGAAAGAAGAGGGCTGGAAATTATGGAAAAGGCCGTCCTTCTGGCAGCAGATTTGGGCATCCGTATGATTCAACTGGCAGGCTACGACGTTTATTATGAAGAATCTACAACAGAAACCAGAAAAAGATTTGAAAAAAATCTGCACACTGCGGCGATGCTGGCGGCAAAGGAAGGGATTGTTCTGGGCTTTGAAACTATGGAAACGGAGTTAATGAATACGGTTTCCAAGGTTATGGAATATGTAAAGAAGGTAAACTCTCCCTGGCTCCAGGTCTATCCCGATTCGGGAAACATTACCAACGCTGCCGTTCTTTATCAAAAGGATGTGACAGAAGATTTGAGAACCGGCGAGGGCCATTTGATTGCCCTTCATTTAAAGGAAACCGTGCCCGGAAAGTTTCGGGAGATACCCTATGGAACGGGGCATGTTGATTTTGAAAAAATGATTAAAACCGCATGGAGTCTGGGTGTCCGCCGTTATGTTACGGAATTTTGGTACACGGGAAATCCCTGCTGGAAAGAGGAGCTTACCGAAGCAGTGGCTATGATGAGAGTCTGGCTGGATAAAGAAGCTGAAGGAGGCTGTTGATGAAGACAGAAAAGAAAGTAATATCCACACTATCCAAGTGTTATTCCATTGCCCCCTTATTTTATCAGGGAAAGGAACATTTTCTGGTGGCGGCGGAAAAGCAGGACCCCTGTTATCTATTCGATATGGAAGGAAATAAGGTAGATAAAATCTGGGACGGCCCGGGAGGGGTGATGAGTATGGTACAGGTTCCGGGAACGGATGGGCAGTACCTGTCTACCTGCCAGTTTTATTCCCCCAATGATTCCAAAGAAGCGAAGATTGTTATTGTTACGCCGAAAGGAAAGAGAGACTGGGAAGTAAGGACGCTGGCGGAGCTGCCCCATGTACACCGCTTTGACCTGCTTAGGAGACACGAAACTACCTGGCTGCTGGCCTGCACGCTGAAATCGGGCCATCGGTTTAAGGAGGACTGGAGTATGCCAGGTAAGGTGTATGCGGCAAAGCTGCCAGGGGACTTGTCTGCTTTTTGCCAAAAGAATCAGTTGAAGTTTCAGGTGCTTAAAGAGAATATGACCAGAAATCACGGTTACTACCGGGTAATGGAGGGGGACATTCCTACGGCGGTTATTTCCAGCCAGGAAGGGGTCTTTACCTTTACTCCCCCGGAAACAGAGGAGGGAGAATGGAAGATTGAGACCCTTCTTCAAGAGGCTGTCAGTGATGCCCTGCTGGTGGATTTGGACCAGGATGGAGAAAAGGAACTGTGTACTCTGGCGCCTTTTCATGGAAATAAGGTTTCTATATATAAAAAGATAAGCGGCAAATATGAAAAGGTCTATGATTTTCCCGAAAATCTGGAGTTTGTCCACGCCATGTACGGAGGTCTTCTGTGCGGAAAGCCCACTTTTGTGGTGGGGCACAGAGGAGGGGAAAAACGCCTTATTGCCATTCGCTACAACAGGAAGAAGGAATGCTATGAGTACAGTGTAATCGACAAAGGGCGGGGGCCCGCCAATATTTATCATTTTACTTATCAGGGAAAAGATATTCTTGTTGCCGCAAACCGTGAAACGGATGAAATTGCGATGTACAGGATTGAAGAAAACAGTGAAGGAGGAGAATTATGCTGGAAACGTTGAAAGAGCAGGTATATGCTGCCAATATGGAACTGCCCAAAAGGGGCCTGGTCACCTTTACCTGGGGCAATGTCAGTGGAATGGACCGTGAGAGCGGATATTTTGTCATCAAACCCAGCGGCGTGGAATATGAACGGCTTGCTCCTGAGGATATGGTGGTAATGGATTTGGAGGGAAACAGAATAGAGGGAAAATATAAGCCCTCTTCCGATACGGCTACCCATATTGAGTTGTACAGGGCTTTTCCCGAGCTGGGAGGAATTGTACATACCCATTCTTCTTATGCTACTTCCTGGGCCCAGACGGGCAGGGATATTCCCTGCTACGGAACCACCCATGCGGATTATATTTATGGTGCGGTGCCCTGTGCAAGGCAGTTGACGGAGGAAGAAATTAAAGAAGCATACGAAAAAAACACGGGTAAGGTCATCGTGGAAACCCTGCAGGAGAGGAAACTTAATCCGCTGCATATTCCCTGTATTCTTTGTACGAAGCATGGCTCCTTTGCCTGGGGAAAGGATGCAATGGAAGCGGTACACAATGCGGTGGTTCTGGAAGAATGTGCAAAGATGGCCTGCTGGACAGAGGTGATTAATCCTAAGGTGGGAGCAGCGTCCCAAACCATTATGGACAAGCATTTTTTAAGAAAGCACGGGGATAAGGCTTACTATGGCCAATAGGAGGAACGGGTATGGAAATTCGGGAATTGAAAAAAATGGCCAATGAAGTGAGAAAAGGTATTTTGACTGCCGTTTATCATGCCGGGGCAGGACATCCGGGAGGTTCTTTGTCTGCGGCGGAAGTATTTACCTGGCTGTTTTTTGAGGAAATGAAGATTAATCCCCAAAAGCCTGACTGGGAGGACAGGGACCGCTTCGTCCTTTCCAAGGGCCATGCGGCGCCGGGATACTATGGGGCTATGGCTCTTCGAGGCTATTTTCCGGTAGAGGAGTTGAAAACTCTGCGAAAGCTGGGCTCCCGTCTTCAGGGCCACCCCAGTATGCGCTGTCTTCCCGGGGTGGATATGTCCACCGGTTCACTGGGACAGGGAATATCCGCAGCCGCAGGAATGGCTCTGGCAGGAAAACTGGATAAAAAGGAATACAGGGTCTTTGCTCTTTTGGGAGATGGAGAGCTCCAGGAAGGGCAGGTCTGGGAGGCGGCTATGTTTGCGAGCCACAGGAGGCTGGATAACCTTTGGGTCATTGTGGACAATAACGGGCTTCAGATTGACGGCAGAATTGAAGAGGTATGTTCTCCCTACCCAATCGAAGATAAGTTTAAAGCCTTCCAGTTTAACGTAATTTCTGTGGAGGACGGAAACAGCATGGAACAGCTCCAGCAGGCATTTTATCAGGCGAAAGAGGAAAAAGGAAGGCCCGTGGCCATTGTGCTGAAAACGGTAAAGGGAAAAGGAGTATCTTTCATGGAGAATAAGGCCGGCTGGCATGGCACAGCTCCCAATGAAGAGGAGTATAAACTGGCTATGGAGGAGCTGGAAAGGATAGGGGAGGTATTATGACAAAGGAAAAAAAGATTGCCACAAGAGAAAGCTATGGAAAGGCATTGGAAGAGCTGGGAAGGGCCCATGAGGAGATTGTCGTTCTGGATGCGGACCTGGCCGGAGCAACCAAAACCAGCATATTTCAGAAGGCTTTTCCCGGGCGGCATATTGACTGTGGAATTGCAGAAGGGAATATGATGGGAATAGCGGCAGGGCTTGCTGCCTCCGGCAAGGTTCCCTTTGTCAGTACCTTCGCCATGTTTGCCGCAGGACGGGCCTTTGAACAGGTACGAAATTCCATAGGCTATCCGGCCTTGAATGTGAAAATTGCGGCCACTCATGGAGGAATTTCGGTAGGAGAGGACGGAGCCTCCCACCAGTGCAACGAAGATTTGGCCCTGATGCGGGAAATTCCCGGAATGACGGTAATCAATCCGGCAGACGACATAGAGGCCAGGGCGGCGGTTAAGGCGGCTTACGAGCATCAGGGCCCGGTCTATCTCAGACTGGGGAGACTGGCAGTGCCGGTGATTTATGAGGAAAAAAACTTCACCTTCCGGCTGGGCCGGGGAAAGGTGTTAAAAGAAGGCGAAGATTTGACGATTGTGGCTACAGGTCTGTGTGTAAGCAGTGCGTTGGAAGCGGCGGAGGTTTTAGCCAAAAAAGGAATCCGGGCGGAGGTGATTGACATTCACACCATTAAGCCGCTGGATGAAGAGTTGATTGTGGCTTCAGCCAAAAAGACGAAAAAGGTGGTGACGGTAGAGGAACATTCAATTCTGGGCGGACTGGGAAGTGCAGTCTGCGAGACCCTGACCGAACAGTATCCCACGAAGGTTCTTCGGATAGGCGTAAGAGACCGGTTCGGAGAGTCCGGTACAGGCACTGAACTGCTGAAAAAATATGGGTTGGATGGTCCGGGAGTGCTGGCACAGATAGAGGACTGGCTTAAAGCATAAAAGCCCTGTGACGCCGCTTTCAGGAAAGGGGGCAGGAAGGCCCCAGACGGCGGAAAAAGAAGAAAATCCCTTGCCAAATAGTAGAGTAAAATGTAAAATGAAGGTAATATACCAGACGTGGTGTGAAGAGAATTCTACGGTTTACAGCAAGGGCTGAATCATACCTAAGGGGTATGCGCCTGGAAGTTTAGAGGCTTATGCGAAGCATATGCCCGGTTCACACCGAAGAATGCCCGTTTTCCGGGCATTCTTCTTATCGATTTGGGATGTTGTAAAGCAGCATCAAGGAGGATATTCTTATGGGTTATGGGTCTGTCTCTTTGGAAAAGAGAATCAGGGAGAACATCAAGGATTATACGCTGGGACAGTTACTGGACATCCCGGTAGTGCAGCAGCAGTTGGAAACTTTGGGGGCACTTACAGGGGCCGAGTTTCTATTGACTCGCCGTCATGGGGAGCCTGTCTGCATTGTGGGCGACTGGCCTGGGGAGCCGGTGGATGTTATGGCAAATCAGGGGATTCGCATTCGTGTTAATGAAAGGACGGTAGGGCATTTTTATTTTCGGCCGGGGAAAGAGGAAAAGCTGGCAGGCAATATGGTAGAGGTACTGATTGCAGGCTGGCAGTCCTGGGCGGAGAATACCTATTTTTATAAGGAAACGGCTCAATATGTGGATGAGCTGGCCCTGCAGGTAGAGGAAGAGTTGAATCAGAAGACCCGGGGAGATAAGCTGGATGCTCTCACCGGAACCCTTAACCATACCTATTTTCACGGTCGGATGCGGGTGATGGACCGTTCCCAGATTGCACCTGTGGCAGCCCTTTGTGTGAATATTAATGACTGGCGTTTTGCCAATGACCATTATGGGGTGGAAGAAAGCGACCGCCTTATCCGTATCGTGGCGGATATTCTGAAGAAGTTTGCCAGGCCGGAATACCTTATCGGCCGTGTGGACGGGGATGTGTTCCATGTGGTGATTTCCATACCGGAAGAAAATGAGGCAAAAGAATATAAGGCCAATATTCAGCAGGCATGTGAAGCCTTCGAGGATGTCTGCCTTGCCCCTTCGGTGGCGGTGGGTATCGCCATGAAAACCAATGTGGAAGAGGCTTTGGAGCAGGTTTTCTCCGATGCGGAGTATGAGATGTTTGAGAACAAAATGGAAATGAAACAGAGGCCGGGATACCGGGAAAGGCTGGAGCGTAGATAGTACCTCTAAGACTTACATAATGTTCAGTGCAGTATTTGTATGATTACCATAGGCATTGCCAGGAAAATAAGTGTGTGCTATACTTCATTCATGGGAAACCATAGAGCCAAAGGCGGCTTTACCCCTCTTGTATTTTGCGGAGGGTATAACAGCCCTCCAGACGAAAGAAAGGAGGGTGATACAATGTATGTTACATATCAGGATTTATTTTTGTTCTGTACATTCATTGTTGCCCTGATTAGTCTGTTTTATCAGATTTTTAAGGGAAAGAAATAGCCGCCACTATGTTCTGACCCCAAAAAGTTAGACAAATAAGTATAGTCATGGAGGACGAAAAAACATGAAAAAAATCACGGTTAAAGACATTACACTTATTGGGATTATGGCAGCAGCCGTATATGTAGCATCTGCCTTTTTACAGATTCCAATACCGACAGCAATCGGGAGCACTCGACTGCATATGGGAAACGTAATGTGTCTGTTATCCGGTATGCTTCTGGGGGCAACTCCGGGAGGACTTGCAGCGGGGATAGGCTCTATGTTTTTTGATTTAACGAATCCGGCTTATATTACATCAGCACCTTTTACGTTCGTATTTAAGTTTATTATGGCATGGTTATGCGGAAAAATTATTTCCAAATGTAACGCTGGACTGAAAACAAGATTTATCAGTGGTGCAGCAGCAGGGGCTTTTATTTATATCCTGCTATATATTTGTAAAACCTTTGTAGAAGACCGTTTCGTTTTAGGACTTCCATTGGAAGCTCGTTTACTTACTGTAGTGCAAAAAAGCGTTGTATCAAGCATAAATGCTGTTATTGCTGTTATCGCAGCGGTTCCCTTAGGACTTGCGCTGCGTCCGGCAGTGGCAAAATTTATACCAAAAAAATCCAGATAAAGAATGCTGTTTTTTTCGGTGTTACATAAGCCTTTGAACTTTTTGGAGTGAAAAAAGTGGAAAACAAAAACAGGAGCGGCGGTTCAAACAGCCATCGCTCCTGTTTCTTTATGCTCTAATCAAAAAAACTAAATAGGGGTTCCACGTCAACATCCATAATCCTTCCGCTTACTGCATCTATCTGGTAGGAATATTCATACAGGTTGGCGAAGAACTTCACCTCATATTCCCAACGCCCGTCATCAAATTCTGCCCGGGAAGTAAGTAAAAGGGCGCCTCTGGGGCTTACACCGGCATGCTGAAGGGCAATTTGCGAGGCAGCGGCAGAATTAATCCCCTGTCCGTAAGGTACGGAAAAATGGCTGTAGAAATTGAAAAGGATAGAACAGACAATGGTTATGACAACTAAAACAGCCGCTGCGCTCAGCAGTATTTTTTTCTTATTATTCATGGTTATTTCCTCTTTTCACTATTCGTTATTTAATCATAGACAGATTCTACATCCCATTCGATAATAGCTCCGGTAGCGGCGCTGATTTCAAACTCATATTCCATAGCGTTATAGATGATTTTTCCTTCATAAACCAGTCTGCCGTCATCATAATCACTGTAAATACGGATATTGTTGGCAGTGGCGCCGGGAACACGGCTTAAGGCGGTCTGCTTTGCCGTTTCAATACTTACGGAACCGGTGCCTGCCTGACCCTGCTGTGCGGGAGGAACGAAATGGCTTTCCATATCGTAATCATAAGCGAGAATTCTTCCGGTCCGGGCATCAATTTCATAGTCATATTCCTGATTGCCAGCATAAAACTCTACGTCGTATTCATATCGGCCATCATCGTAATCCAGTTTAGCATAAGAGAAAAGAGTGTCAGAGGCTTTTACCCCGGCATGGTCCAGAGCAATCTGTAACGCTCTGCTTTCTCCAATATAGCCATTGGAGGTAGTAGTCGTTGTGTTGGCCTGAGGTGCAGCAGCCTGGGTTGTGGTATTATTTTGGGCAGCGGGTGCCTGAGTTACTGTATTATTCTGAACAGGGGCTGGCTGGCTTGCCACATTATTTTGAGGAGCTGCGGCCTGATTTGTGGTATTGTTCTGTGTGGTGGCAGCCTGGGTTGTGGTATTGTTCTGGGGCGTCGCCTGAGTAGTTGCATTGGCCTGAGCTGCAGCCTGATTAGCGTTATTGGTCTGTGCTGTGGCATCCTGAGAAGCTACAACGGGCGCTGCGTAGGGAACCAACTGGCCGGTTGCCGGGTCCAGGGTAACTAACTGCCCGGTCTGGGGGTCGACAAAAATCTGAACATAGCTTGTCATGCCGGTAGTGTTAGCAGCCGGTGTGCCGGTTCCCTGTGCCGGTATACCGGTTTGGGTGTTGGTTGTGGTAATGGGATTTGTCACTGTTCCCTGAACCTGGGTTTCACCTGAACCGGAAAGAAGTGAAGCGGTATCCACATTACAGCCGGTAAGTAAAAAGGTAGTTCCCATAACGGAAAGGAAAAGATATAATTTGTTTTTCATTCGTTTATTCTCCTTTTTTCATTGGTTGGTAATTCTTTTACTATTTTGCCATATTTATTGTTTATAATAAAGATACTTCAGAAAAATTAAAATTAGATTAAAACAGAACGGAAAAATTTAATAATTGCGGATGAGATGGCGTGAAGAGAATTTTCTGAGGCTTATGCCAGGGGCAAACTATGCTAAGGGGAATACGCCAGGAAGTTTAGAGGCTTATGCGAAGCATATGCCGGGC
>JBNMJJ010000072.1:0-9023 GCA_050873745.1 Lachnospiraceae bacterium
CACATACCGGAAGCGGACAAAATCACTTTCGGGTCGGTATTGAAATTAATGGCCTTGGATTCTTCACTGGTTACGGAAAGCCTGAGCCCCGGGAAGGCAATAGGATTAATGCCCTTCTGCACCAGCTCCATAGCCTCTTCGTCATAACAGTTATAAATATTATTATGGAAAATTCCCGTAGCCTCCACCGCCAGAGGGCTGTCCACATAAACCTCAAAATGGTCAAACCCGATGATTCTGTTCTCTTCCTTAATCTGCCGCAGAAAATAAAGCATTTCCTGGGTTCGTCCCACGGCAAAGGAAGGGATAACCACGTTTCCACCCTTATCGAAGGTCTCCTGGATGATTTTAGCCAGTTCCCCCACATAGTCCGGGCGTTCCTTTGAATGCACCCAATCCCCGTAGGTGGATTCCATAATCACATAATCCGCTTCCGCCGTATAGGCCGGGTCTTTGATTAGGGGCTGGTTCACATTTCCAATATCTCCGGAAAAAACCAGCTTTTTGGTTACCTCCCCTTCGGTGGCCCAAACCTCAATGCTGGAAGAACCCAGCAAATGTCCGATGTCCGTAAACCGAATCTTCAGGCCTTCACATACCTCTACCATGGAATTATAGGTACAGGGAACGATTCTTTTAATTACCCCGTCTGCATCTTCCATAGTATACAGAGGCTCTATAGTCGCCGTACCGCCTCGTTTTGCCTTCCTGTTCTTCCACTCTGCCTCCTGCATCTGGATGTGGGCGCAGTCACGCAGCATAATGCTGCACAAATCCGCAGTAGCCTCCGTCATAAAAATCTGGCCTCTGAAACCTCTGGAATACAGATAAGGCAGCATTCCCGAATGGTCCACATGGGCATGGGTCAGAAAAACATAATCAATTACCGCATCCTCCACAGGAAGCTCGGCATTCTCAAAATAATTCACTCCCTGCTCCATGCCACAATCTACAAGAATGTGCTTATTTCCCACCTGTAAATAATGGCAACTGCCTGTCACCTCATGGGCTGCTCCAATAAACATCAGTTCCATTCAAACACCTCCCCGATAGAAGAAATCATCTTATTTTTCTTCAACTTATCGACAAAATCTGCTTTTTCTTTCATTATACCTCATTTGACAGATTTTGGGGAGAGTTTTCAGTAAATTTATGAGAAAATTTTCTAAAATTTCAGTCAAATACCGCAGCTCTTTACTTCAACTCATTGGCCAGATTGTAAAACTGATAGTACATTCCTCCCTTTTTCAAAAGACTGCTATGGCTGCCCTCCTCCACGATTCCTTCCTCCGTCAGCACCAGAATACGGTCCGAATTCTTAATACTGCTGAGACGATGGGCAATGGTAAGACTGGTCCGCCCTTTAGAAAGCTCTGCCAGAGACCTGGCCACAGCAAATTCGCTCTCATTATCCAGCGCAGAGGTGGCTTCATCCAGAATAATAATAGGCGGATTCTTCAAAAATACCCGGGCTATGCTGATTCTTTGCTTCTGCCCGCCGGAAAGCTTAACCCCTCTCTCTCCCACATAGGTGTTGTAGCCATCCTTTAATTTTTCGATAAATTCATGAGCCCCTGCCCGTTTTGCAGCCTCTATCACCTCTTCCATAGAGGCGTTCTTTTTTCCATAAGCAATATTTTCATAAACGGTGCCGGAAAAAAGATAGACATCCTGCTGCACTATGCCGATATTTTCCCGAAGACTTTTTAAGGTAATGGATTTAATGTCCTGTCCATCCAGAAAAATAGTTCCATGAGTTACATCATAGAAGCGGGGAATCGGATTGCACAGGGTAGTTTTTCCTCCTCCCGAAGGCCCTACAATAGCCACCTTTTCCCCTTCACGAATGGTCAGATTCAGATTATGGAACACCCGGTTATGGTCGTCCGGATACTCGAATGCCACATCCTGAAACCGGATTTCTCCCCTTGGATTCTTAAGCGGCTTTGCACCCGGTTCATCAAAAATATCAACGTCCGCATCCATAATCTGCAAAAAACGTTCAATTCCTGTCACTCCCCGCTGAAACTGCTCTGCAAACTCAATGATTCTGCGGATAGTGGCAATCAGGGTCGTTACATACAATAAGTAGGCCACCAAATCTCCCGGAAAAATCAGCCCTTTTACCATAAAAATGCCGCCTGCCACCAGAACCGCTAGATACATCAGTCCGTCAAACATTTTGACCGTGGTATAGAAATCCGCCATATAGAGATAGGACTTCTTCTTGATTTCCAGAAACCGCCCGTTATCCGTCTCAAATTTTTCCTTTTCCATCTCCTCATTGGCAAAAGCCTTCACAACCTTCTGCCCTAAAAGACTGTCCTCAATGCGGGCGTTCAGGTCTCCAATCTGGCTTCTTTGTTTTCTAAAGCACTCCTTCATCCTCACATTCAGTTTCATGCAGACCATAAGCATAATCGGAATAATGACGAAAATAATCAGGGTCAAAGGCAGATTGATAAAGGCCAGAATTACAAAGGCCGCCACCGTCTTGATTCCTGCAATAAAAAATTCCTCCGGACAGTGATGGGAAAATTCCGTTACGTCGAAAAGGTCGTTGGTAATTCGTCCCATAATCTGCCCAACCTTCGTATTGTTGTAATAGGTGTCGGACAGCTTCTGGAGATGGTCATAGGCCTCCCGCCTCATATCCGTTTCTATCCTGGCCCCCATGACATGGCCCATGTTCTGCATATAATGCCCTGCAATCCCGTCAATGACCCGAAGCAGGAGATAAAGAGCCCCCAGCCTGATAATAATTCCCACCGACAGAGCCGCCAGATTTCGAATGCCCTCATTCGTAATATAACGCATAATCAAAGGCAGAACCAGCTCACACAAAGTGGTCAGGGCTGCACAGAATAAATCCTTAAACAGGGTTGCTTTATAGGGTTTAAAATAGGGCAGAAACCGCTTTATCAATACCCCTGTTGTATATGTTGTTTCTTTTTCTTTCATCAAAATAATAATCACACCTTTCTACAGCCTGCGCCTTGCGGCCACAGACATAAATCTCAGTTTTTATATCTTACTCAGTTTCTTCATATTTTGCAAGTCAACCGCCGAAATCTTTGTAATTCATATTTTTTTCATACTCTAAATCCCAAACTTGTGTTATACTAATGACTATCGTAAATGAGAATTATAGTAAATAGGGAGAAAATGAAAAGATGAGCGAAAACACAATGAGTAAAAGCCAGGCAAAACGTCAGGCGCGCCGGGAGGAAATCAAAAGGGACAAGCGTGAGGCAAAGCGGGTTCAGTTTATCACCGTTACCGCTTCTGCTCTTTTGGTCGCCGGATTTGTTGCCGTTTTAGGCCTCTCCATCTACAACAGCGTTACCCGGACTGCAGCCAGCAGTGACTATAGCGCCATGCTGAATGAGGACGGAACCATCCGTGACCTTAACCCTCTGGATTATATAGAGGTGCCGGACTATAAGAATATCACCGTAGCGCAGACAGATGTTACCTATACGGATGAAAAAATGGACAGTGACATTGCTTCTCTTCTTTCCCAGAACAAAACTCTGGAGACCGATTCCGCATTGACCGCTAAGGACGGCGACACACTGAATCTTGATTATGTGGGCACTGTGGACGGCGTTGCCTTTGAAGGGGGAGATACCCAGGGAAAGGGCACAGACCTGACTCTTGGTTCCGGTGTCTATGTAGATAATTTTGAAGAGCAGCTCATCGGCTCCCATCCGGGAGATAAGGTTTCGGTCAATGTTACCTTCCCCGAGGATTATCAACAAAATAAAGACCTTCAGGGAAAGGCTGCTGTTTTTGACGTAACCGTAAACGGTATTTATGTCACTCCGGAGTTTACTGATGAATTCGTAGCAGAGAAATTTTCCGAATACGCTTCTACTGCGGAAGAATATAAGTCCTATTTAAAGGAAACCAAAGAACGGGAAAATCTGGAGACTGCAGTGGAAACCAAACTTCGTGAAAGCGCAGCGGCAACTTCCTATGACGATAAGCATATAAAATACTTAAAGGGCATTGGCAAATACGAGCAGGAAAGCTACTATGAAAGCTACAACCAGATGTATTATGCCTTTACCGGCAGCTATCCATACAGCAGTTTCCAACAGTATACGGGAATGAGCGCCAAGGAATTTGAAGCCAAGCTGACTCAGGACTCCCAGGCCCGTGCCGCTTTGGATTTGACCTATCAGTATATCTTTACGGATGCAGGCTTAAGCATTTCAGACGCCGACTATGAGGCAAAGATTGCCGAGCTGGGCCAGACCCGTGCCGACGGCTATGGCAAAGCCTATGTTATGCAGCTTCTTATTCATGATAAGGTAATTGAGTATCTGGCTGACAATGTTGATGTGGTTGAAAGTCCCGCCGAATAATATTGCAGTTTTTAGTAAATAAAGGAGCTGTGCATCTTAACTGGTGTACAGCTCCTTATATTTATTATGCTGCATACCTGTATCCGGTCTCTGCTTAATGATATTGATGCCCGAAAAGCAAGGGAGCCCCTGCGGACAGGATGATTCTTTTCTATCATAATTGCAGTCGCAAATTACCCTATGATATAATAAGCCACAACTATATTGACTACAAAGGAAAAAAGCACAATGTACAAAAAGGAAAAAAATATGCCGAAAGCATCGGATTCACTGTAGAAGAAAAAGCCGGATAAGAAAAACGAACAGAAACAGTTTTCTTATCCGGTCTTATACTTACGCTTATAAGTCCTCCGATAACTGGTGTGTAGGTTGACAGTAAAAAATCAGGTTGTCAAACCTTAAATATTTTTATTTATATGAATGGGTAATATTCCACAATGCGTTTTTACTTTTATTTCGGAATAGGGTGGTGCTGGCGCTCTAACTCTTGTTTTTGAATTCCTTCCCATCAGTTTTTCACACAAAAAGAAATATAAATCCTCTCCTTCCTGTTTCGTTTTTACAAAATCCCCATAAATGCCACATAGATGATAATTAAATTTAGCTCTATAGCCTACATTTGTATCCAGAAATAAAACATAATCCATAGTTGATAAATTTACAGGCGTATCTTTTTCCGATGAAGAATACCCGTATTTTGGGCATTCTCCTGGCATGAGTCCGGCATATGCTTCGCATAAGCCTCTGAAGTTCTTGGCGCATACCCCTTTGGGGCATGATTAAGCCTCTGCTGTGAGCCTTAGAACTTCTTCTCACTCTACCGCCTCAACCCCTTAGGATAAT
Source organism: Lachnospiraceae bacterium (assembly GCA_050873745.1). GTDB lineage: Bacteria > Bacillota > Clostridia > Lachnospirales > Lachnospiraceae > SFDP01. The sequence goes on from JBNMJJ010000072.1 coordinate 5,214, forward strand.
GATTTTTCATTATTCCGCCAGCCAGCTTTCCCCAGCCCAGGCTGTAACCCTCTGCCGTAATCAGATACCAGCCCTTTTCGCCTTCCGCCCTGAAGGTCTGGCCTGCCAGATAATCCTTCACCTCCCTGCTGCCAGCAGGCAAATCCCAGGTAAAATGCACTCTTTCTGCATCCAAAGTCAAAGCCAGCGCATGGGACGGCTCAAAACGATTCTTTTTAACGGTACCCAGATGAAGTCCGGGACGCAATACCTTAAGCCCTTTTAAGTCCGGCATATCCTCCGGCAAATGGTATAGCTGTTCCCCAAAAAAGTACAGTGACCAGTCTGTGTCCTCCCTCAGAAATTCCCGCTGAAACTCGTCAAACACCTTACACTCCTTTAGCGGCACCGGCCTTGCCAATCCCTTTAAGGGCAACGGCCTATGCTCCTCATCCAGCCTTCCCTCTTTCATCAGTACAGCAATAAAATGTCCCTCTCCCTCTATCTTATGGGGCCAGAGACGAAGGGACTCCTTCAGGGAAAACTCCGGATGCTGTTCTAAAAACCGGGAAATCCTCCCTTCATTTTCCTCCTGGGAGAAGGTACAGGTGGAATATACCAGGCGGCCTCCGGGACGAAGCATTTCAGCCGCCTCCTTGAGAATCTCATCCTGCCGTAAAGCACATAGCTGCACATTTTCAAGACTCCACTCCCTGCCTGCCTCCTCATTCTTACGAAACATACCTTCCCCGGAGCAAGGCGCATCCACCAAAATCTTGTCAAAAAAAGCCGGAAACACCAAAGCCAGCTTATGGGGCAATTCGTTTGTTACCAGAGCATTTCTTATCCCCATTCTCTCCACATTTTCCGATAAGATTTTTGCCCTTGCCGGATTAGGCTCATTGCAGACCAACAGACCTTTTCCTGCTAAATATCCCCCAATCTGTGTACTTTTCCCCCCAGGGGCCGCACACAAATCCAGTATCCTCTCCCCCGGCTTTACCTCCAGATATTCTGCCGCCGCCATGGCACTGGGTTCCTGAATATAATAAAGCCCTGCCTGATGAAAGGGATGCTGTCCCGGCTGTTCCTCTTTCGGATAATAATAGCCCAGAGGGGACCAGGGAACGCTTCTTAGGGAAAAAGCCATTATTTCTTCAAATTCCTTTTTTTCAATTTTCAGCGGATTCCTGCGTAACGCCTTAAACTCCTCATCTTTATAACTGTTCAAAAAGAGAGGATATTCCTCTCCTAACATTTTTTCCATCCTGTCCAAAAAATCCTGTGGAAGCATAACCTCTCCTTTTTATTCTTTACTGTCCTGTTCCTCTGCTATTTGGGGCAAATACTCGCCCAATGTATGCTTTCCCCCAGCCCGGGTGCCGTAATTTTCCAGAAATGCCGTCCGGGTGCGTATAATTTCCTCCTCCAACTCCCTGGCTGACAACAGGGCACAACCCTGTCCCCGGATAATCACCTGCTCCAGTCCATCGGAGGTGGCTACCGTAATCTGATACTCTTTACCATGCCGATGGGCAAATTTTTCGATAAACTGGTCTGCAGTTTCTGCCTCTTTTGTGTACACTACATGAATATTGTGATAGTCCAGAATTTCCACAGGATGCCCCTGCAGACGATAGGCATCAAAAACCAGAATCACCTGACAGCCCTTCATAGCCTGATAGTCGCAAAGAATATCCATCAACTTTCCTCTGGCTCCGTCCAGACTTACTCCTGCCAGCTCCTTTAAATCTTTCCAGGCAAAAATCACGTTATAGCCGTCCACTAAAAGATAAGCCTCCTTCTTTGTCTGCGGCTTATCGCTTCTGCTCTCTCCCCAGACAAAACTCTCCGCCCGTTTCCTGTTCCAGCCCTGTTTACCGTAAACAGCTTCACCCTTTCTATTGGCATGATAGGTTCGATTGAGAATGGAGTCAATTTCCTCCAAGCCAATGACCCCGGAGACCTTTTCCCTGGCCGCTGGCCTTGCTCCGCCATTGGCATACGCCCCCTCTGCCTCTTCTTTTTTGGGGGAGCGATAAACCATTTCCAGGTGCATATACTCTTCTACTTTGTCCCATTCCACATAAACGCCTGCTCCATGGGAACAGAAGATGCTGCCGCTGGGATTTTCCAAATCCGCCTCCGGTATATAGCCCAGCTCTTCCAATACTTCTTCTGTATTGTGGCAGGGTTCATAACCCTTTAAACGGCAGCTCAGCCTGCCTTTTCCCTGAGTATAGGACAGTACCTCCCTATGATAATCTCCCATGGTCACCACAGGGCAGCTTCCCGTAAGCAGAATCAGTTCCGCCTCTGCTGCAGCATCGGAAGAAATGGACACGCTGCCCTGCATCCGCTGAATATCCGACATCGCCCGTCCCACCTGGGATTGGGGCACTTCCAGAGTAAAAGAATATACCGGCTCCAGCAAAATACTCTCCGCCTTTCTCAGTCCCTGACGAATGGCCCTATAGGTAGCCTGTCGAAAATCCCCTCCCTCTGTATGCTTTGCATGAGCCTTTCCCGTAAGGAGAGTCAGCCGCATATCCGTAATGGGTGAGCCCGTCAGTACACCGGGATGCTGTTTTTCCTGTAAATGGGTGAGAATCAGCCTCTGCCAGTTTCTGTCCAAAATATCCTCGCTGCAATGGGAGGCAAATTCCAGCCCACTGCCTGCTGGCAAAGGCTCCAGTAAAAGATGCACCTCTGCATAATGGCGCAGAGGCTCAAAATGCCCCACACCTTCTACCGTATTTGCAATAGTTTCCTTATACACAATATGGCCTGCGCCAAATTCCACTGAAAAACCAAACCGCTCCCAAATCAGGCTTTTTAATACCTCCAGTTGGATTTCTCCCATCACCTTTACCTGGATTTCCTGAAGCCCCTCTTTCCAATCTATCTGCAGTTGAGGGTCCTCCTGGCAAAGGATTTCCAGCTTTTCATAGGCCTGATGGAGGTTCACTCCCTCTTCCAGTTTCAGACTGTAGGTCAGTACCGGCTCCAAAAAGGGTAATGTCTCTCCCAGCAAGGCTTCTCCTCCCAGCGCCTGCCCTGCATAGGTTTTGCCGAGGCCCGTCAGGGCACAAACCGTACCAGCCTCAACCTCCGTGGAAAGAGTATAACTCTCTCCCGAATAGAGCCTAATTTGGTCCACCTTCTCCTGCCAGGGCTGTCCCCCTCTCTGCTCTCTACCCTCCAGAAGCTGCTTTACCTTAAGACTTCCGCCTGTTACCTTAAGGTAAGTCAGCCGATTATTTTGACTGTCCCTTCCTATTTTAAATACTCTTGCGCCGAAATTCTGTGGGTATTCCTTCCACCGCAGATATTCACTCAGCCCCTTTAAAAATTCTTCCACCCCAACGTCTTTCAGGGCCGAACCAAAATACACCGGAAAAAGCTGCCTTTTTACTATCAATTCCCCTATCTCTTCATGAACAGGACTCTGCCCCTCCAGATACCTCTCCAGCAGCCCCTCTTCTCTTACTGCCACTTCTTCATTGAAAGCATCCTTATCCTTTTTTTGCAGACCAAAATCCAGACAGTCTGAACTAAGCCGTTTTTTCAGCTCCTGTATCAGCTTATCTGCATCATTTTCCGGCCTGTCCATTTTATTGACGAATAAAAAAACCGGAATTTCATAGTTCTTCAGCAGCTTCCACAGCGTCTGGGTATGGCTCTGCACTCCATCGCTTCCGTTAATCACCAGAATGGCATAATCCAGTACCTGCAGTGTTCGCTCCATTTCCGCTCCAAAATCCACATGTCCTGGAGTATCCAGCAATGTGATTTCCCAATCTCCCATTGAAAAAAAAGCCTGCTTAGAGA
>JBNMJJ010000073.1:0-8981 GCA_050873745.1 Lachnospiraceae bacterium
AGAATTTAACCATAGAGGGCAGTCGATTATTATGGTGACGCACGATTTAAAATCGGCACTCAGGGGAAATCGAATTCTTTATCTTAAAGATGGAAGAATCACAGGAGAATGTATTCTGGGAGCTTATACAGGAGAATCAGAGGATAGAAAAGAGAGACTTATTTATTTTCTTGAAGAAATGGGGTGGTAAGGGTGTTGAAAAATATGCTGCTATTAATGAAATCAAATATAAAAAAGAGCAAAAAAACATCTATAGCGTTTTTTTTACTGAGCGCAGTCACAATATTGTTAATTCACACAGCAATCCAGATTACAGAAGGCTTTAAGCAGCTTTATCAGGAAAAGATAATCGAAACAAACAGCGCTGACTTTGCGGCAGTTCTTCCCTATGATTTTTGCGAGAAGTACAGGGGAGAAATACATAACTTTAAGCAGGAAAATGAAGATATTTTAAAAATAGAAACAGCAGATGCGTTAATGATTAGAAATGCAGATATACAGGTCGGTGAAGATGAGCCGATTAATGGAAGCTGGACATTTCGTAATGCAGACAGGAAAGAAACACTTTCCTCATTCAGAGTAGTAAGCCAGTTGGAGCAAATACCCGAAAATGGCATTTATGTACCTTATGTCTGTAAAACATTTTTTGGGTTTGAACTGGGGAATACTCTTCATTTGTCATTGGGAGGATGGAAGGAATCATTTATTATCACAGGATTTACAGAAGATGTTTTGTTTGGCAGCAGATCAAATCTTGCATTTGACCTTCCTCAGGACCAATTTGATTCTTTAAAAGCAGAAGCCGGACCGAATTCAAATGCTGTGATTGTATTGATGGAAACGGCAGATTCCGCAGAGGGAGTCACAAACAGATTTTCAGAATTTGTTGCTTCAAAGGCGGATGAAGTGGAATTTTACAGCAGCTCGGATATTGAATATGCTGAGCTTAGTAGAAACAGTAACATCAATATTTATATTATTATTATCAACATTGCTTCATTGATGGGGATTGCAGCCTGCATGGTTGTGATTGGTTTCCATATGCGTAATACTCTGGACAGGGATTTAAAGGAACTTGGTACGTTAAAAGCAATCGGTTATGGAGGAAAAGAGATTGCCATAACCTATGCACTTCAGTTTTTTCTTCTGGGAGGTGTGGGGGCAGCAGTTGGTGTTTTCCTTTCAGAATTAATTATGCCGGTGATGATTGGCAACATAGCAACTGATATTGGATTTGTGTGGAGTAATGTATCTTCAGGGATTGCTTCGATGAAAAATATTTTGTTTATTCTGTTGCTGATTGCAGTAATAACATTAGTTTTATCAAGAGGAATTCTGAGGTTAAGGCCTGTAGAGGCTTTTCAGGAGAGTGGCCGGATGGCCATTGGTAAAAAAAATAGAGTTTCTATAGAAAAAATGCCTTTTTCTGTAAATTTATCCATTGTACTAAAGATGATAGATTATGAAAGGCTGAAAAGCATATTAATCAGCTTTATTGTTGCTGTTATTATGGGGGTTGCCGGTTTTGCTGTTATTTTGTATGCAAAGCTGGTAAATGACAGGGATGGTCTGCTGCAGATTACGGGGGCAGAGGTTTATTCCGTAAATATACAGGCAGCTCAGCCGCAAGATACAGAAAAATTGGCAAAAGAATTAGAAAAAACAGATGCCTACAAGATTATGATGGCTATTGATTCAGGAAGTTTAAAACTTTTGTGTGAAAATGCGATATATGCATCATTGAGTGTATATAGTGATTATGGAGCTTTGGAAAATCCTTCGTTGTATGCAGGGCGCTACCCTAAGCATGAGAATGAGGTTGCAATCTCCGGTAATCTGGCTAAGGTTTTGGAAAAAGAAATTGGGGATACGATAGAAGTGTCTCAAATTTTTCAGGAAAATGCAAAGGAAGGGTACTTTTTAATCGTTGGTTTGACTCAGGGGACTTATACAGGTGGTATGGACATTTATCTGACCATGGATGGCCTGAGACAAATAGAGCCCAAAGCAGAATGGCAGTCAGTGCATATCTATTTGGAAGAAGGGATGGATATAGAAAAGTATTGTCTGGATGTGAAGAGTCTTTTTTCAGAGCGTGTGTCATATGTGGGTGGATTCGAACAGATATTTTATTCACAGCTTGCCCCCATCGTAAACAGTGTGGCAGGAATTGTATTGTTTATCATTATCATCATAATTTTACTGATTATCATCATGGGATTTTTCGTGACAAACTCTATTTTATTGACACAAAAAATGGATTTTGGGATAATGAAGGCACTGGGATATTCTACCAGACAGATTATGGCACAGACGGTAATGACTTTTCTGCTATATATTGCAGGCGGGAGTGTATTGGGCAGCATCTTCCTGTACTTCTGTTCAAATGCGATAATAGGAGGCCTGTTTCGTGAAATGGGAGTTTATAAAGTTGAATTCTCGTTTCCGGTAGTTTGGCTTATTGTTCTTATCTTATTTATGGAAATGGTTGGAGGTTTGACTGCCTTCATTTCGGCATGGAAGGTAAGAAAAATAGTTCCCTGCAGTTTAATAAAAGCGGAATAGAATGCCTGATATGCTTACAGAAGGGGTTTGATTTATTGATATATGATTGTTTGATTATTGAAGATGAGGTGCCGTTGGCAGAAAACACCTGCAAGTACTTGAATCTTTCAGGTGTTAGTACAGCGGCAGTATTCAGCATAAAGGAGTGCTATGATTTTTTGAGTGAAAATAAGGCACGTTTAATATTGCTGGATGTTAATTTAGGAGATGGATGTGGGTATAATCTGTGTAAGCAGCTGAGAGAAGAAACGCAGATGCCAATTATCTTCATCAGCTGCCAGACAGAGGAGGAAAGTATTTTATTGGGATTAAACGTTGGAGGTGATGATTTTATCTGCAAACCCTATTCCTTACCAATTCTGTTGGCCAAGGTAAAAGCGGTATTGAGGAGATACTCTGTTGAATATGATACGGAAATAATTTCTTTTGGCCAATGCCAGGTAAATATGGCTGAGGAAACAGTATTGAAAAATAACCAGGTGATTTCATTTAAAAGAATGGAAAAAAAGCTGTTGTTGTATCTGATTAGGAATAGAAATCGTTTGGTTGAAAAAGAAGAACTTTTCAGGGAGGTATGGCAGGAAGCTTATGTGGGCGAAGGGACACTGAATGTTCATATCAGGAAAATCAGGGAAAAAATAGAAGAAAATCCTTCTCATCCGGCTTATCTCATCACAGAGTACGGAAAGGGTTATCTGTTTAGGATAAATACCAATAGTACAAAATGACAATAACTGTTGTAAAAAGGTGTTATGTTAAAGGAGAGATAAGTGAAGCGCTTTAGTGTTATTACAATCGGTTTGTATCTGATTGCCTTATTTTCACTGATATTTATTTTTTCTGTAGAATCATCAGATAAAATAAAAAATACAGAAGCAAATGATGTCATATTAACTATCAGGGATTATTGGCCGGATGTAGATTCTGCAATAAATGCTTTGAAGAAGTATGAAATTGATTATATCATACTCGGGGAGGGGCAAAATATAATAGGAGAGTCCAGACAAGGACTGAAAACGGATTATCAGCATGATTTTATTCATAAAGATTACAGTGTGGAAATCTTGAAGAATGGAAAAATTCAGGGAAAGATTATTTTTATTAACCATGAGGATGAGGAGTTAAAAAGTAAAATTAAAATTGGATTATTGGTGTTTTTTTTCCTGTTTCTTTTGAAAGATATGTTTATTATTTTGGGCTTAAGAAAGTATATTTTTATGCCGGTTCAAAGAATGAATGCTTTTGCCAGGCAGATTGCAAAGGGCTATTTGGATATTCCGGTCAGAAATATGGAGAGGGATTCTTTTGGCGCTTTTTCAGAAAGTTTTGATTTGATGAGAGAGGAATTAATTTATGCCAAAAAGAGAGAACGGGAAGCAGATAAACTAAGAAGGGAAATGATAGCTTCTATTAGCCACGATCTTAAAAACCCATTGGCTTCCATTCAGGCAGTTGCCGAGTATCAATATCTCACAAATGACTCAGAGGAGCTGAGACAGGAATTTCAGACGATTGCTCAGAAAACCAATCAAATTAGAGGAATGATTGTCAACCTGCATTCAAGTATGCTGAATGATTTGGAAAGGCTGGAGGTAAATATAGAAGTTGGGGAAAGCTCTGTAATAGAAAAAGCTTTGCGGCAGGCAGATTATAAAAAGCGGATAAAAGACTTTTGTATACAGGAGTGTCTGATTATGATTGATAAGGTACGAATTGCTCAGGTTATGGACAATATCATTTCCAACAGTTATAAATATGCCGACACAGAGATTGAAATCAAATCATATTTTAAAGATAATTATTTGTGTGTCATTATAAAAGACTATGGGCAGGGAGTAAAAAAGGAGGAAGAAATTTTTTTGACACAAAAATATTTCAGGGGACAGAACGCAAAAGAAAAAGAGGGCTCAGGTTTGGGGATTTATATAGCAGAATATTTGATAAAGAGTATGAAAGGAAAGTTGCTGTGTTGCTCTAAAGAAGGGGAATGGTTTGAGGTAAGGCTGTGTTTTGCACTGGCAGCTTGACCGAAAAGTTTTTCTGAAAAACAGAAGAAAGTGTAGAGAGAAAATATGTTGACATACTTCAAGAAAAAATGGTTATTTAGCAGTTACATTATTTTGCTCGGCATTATTGTAGCTTTGTTATCGATTTTTCAAGGGATAATGCTTCAACTAATAGTGGATACTGCAGTTGGAAATCTTGCATTTGGATTTGCAAAAATGATTATGCTTGTAATTACCTATGTGATTTTTAATTTTATCTTTTGCTTTTTATATAAAAAAAATCTTTACCGAATATCTACAGGCGCTATTACGGATATTAAGAATCGCCTGATAGAATCATTTTTAGATGAAAAAAATGTAGGTAATTTTGAGCTTACAGAAAAAATTGCGACCATGGAAAAAGATACAACACAGGTTTTTGAAAATTATTATATTAATTTTTTTGTGTTAATCAATCAGATAATTCTCTTTTTACTGGCAACCATATATTTATTTTTTACTAATGCATTTTTAACATTTCTGGTTTTATTTAGCGGTATAGTTAGTATTTTACTCCCACAGTTTTTTGTACCTCGGGCACAGGAGGTAAATGAACAGTACCTTAATAGCAACAAAGATTATTTACATAATATCAAGGAACTGATTAATGGATTAACGATAATAAAAGTGTTTGATTTGGAAAAAGAAAGGGGGAAAAGAGTACAGGATTCAAATTTTGAACTGGAAAAGAATCACAGACAACAATTAAATTATCAGTCGTTTATAGAATGTTTAAGCAGTTCAATGAGTTTTTTGGTTCTTGCATGTAATGTTGTATTTGCTGGATATTTGTCCTATAAAGGACATTTTACCATTGGTACAGTATTAGCGGTAATGCAGATTATGAATTTTATAATGCATCCTTTAATGCAAATTCCCAGTATAATGATAGAAATGAAATCTGTTAAACCAGCTATTGATAATATTAAAAAGTATATGATAAACCCAAAAGAAAAAAAATTAGAAAATCAGGAATTGAGTTCATTTAATTGTTTAAAATTTGAGCACGTTTTCTTTAAATTGGCTGAAGCCAGAGAGTATATACTTGAGGATATAAATATAAACTTCGAGAAAAATAAGAAATACGTTATTGTTGGGTGTAGTGGAAGTGGAAAAACGACTTTATTAAAGTTGATTTTGGGATTACATAAAAATTTTCAGGGTGACATAGTAGTTAATCAGGAAAAAAAGTTGAAGGATATTCCAGTTGACAAATGGCGTAGGGTATTAACTATTGTGGAACAAGAAATATTTGTATTTAATGATACTATTAACTACAATGTATGCTTTGAAAAAGAAAACGGGGAAATTAATATATGGGATTTATTCAGTTTGGTAGGTTTGAGGGAATTTCTTAAGACTAAAGACGACAATATTGAATATATACTTGGTGAAAATGGAGAAAATATATCCGGAGGAGAAAAAAAACGGTTGGCAGTGGCGCGTGCATTATATAAACAGTCAGAAATAATATTGGCTGATGAGCCTACGTCTGGGCTAGATGCGTCAAATGCAAAATTGATAGACGATATTCTTATTGGCAGTAAGCAGATGGTTATTAATATTACACATAATTTAGATAGGGAAGTTTTGCAAAGATATGATGAAATTATCTGTATGAAAAATGGAAAAGTTGTTGGTATTGGTAACTATGATACACTGTTTTCACAGAATCTATATTTTCAAAAGTTATGTGAAGATTTCAATCAAAATCTGCATATGGAATAATACAAATAGGGAAGAAAGTGGAGAAGAGAAAATACCAAGGTATGTTAAAGATATAGTTTTGAATAACCGATTGCTTTATTGGCCCTTTTGTTTGGCATACTGTCGTATTAAAGCCCGGAGAATGTCCTGGAATGGGCATTCTCCCTGCTGATTTGAGCTGCTGTAAAGCGGTATTATGAGGAATTTTGCATCCTGGGCAAGTTTAGACTTATTGCCTTCTCACCGCTCTTGGCCCTGTCCGGATACAGCGGCACCCGTCTCTTGGGCATCGGATTCAGGCAAGGCATACATTACCACCGTTACCTGAAATTCCTCCCCTGTGTCCGTTGTCACCATTTCCCCATGGTAGTCGGATACTGCCTGTTTTACAGAAGCCAGTCCGATTCCATGGCAGGCGGCATCCTTCTTGGTGGTGAGATACCTTCCTTCCCGGCTCTTTTTATGTACAGCAAGGCAGCTGTTTCGCAAAGATATATGCAGCATCCCCTTGACATAGGTTATTTCCAGCAGAATATAGGACTGTCGGTCTTTTACCTTTCTACAGGCCTCCAGTGCATTTTCCAAAAGATTGCCCAGGATAATGGTAAGATGGTCGTTCCGAAAGGGCAGGGCAGAGGGAATAAGGACGTTTGCTTCAAATCGTATTCCTTCTTTTTCGGCCAGGGCATATTTGTAGTTTACCAGAGAGTCTACCACAAGGTTTCCGCTGTGGGAAATTTCTTTCGACTGGTCGCCTATTCCAATCTCCAGCATATCCTGCAAATAGGAACAGGCTTCCTCCACGGCCCCCTGATGCAGCATTCCTGATAAGCTGGACAGGTGATTTTTCATATCATGCCGTACCTGTCGCATCTGCTGGTAAATCGCCTCCCTTTCTTCTGCCTGCCGGCTGCACAAATCAAGCTGCTGTTTGTAAAGCAGATTCTGGGATTGCAGCTCATCACGCAAAAGAATCCATTCGTAGGCCTCAAAAATAATATAGTTAATCAACAGCAGCATAAGGCCGCTAATGGCAGACAGCCAGGTATATTCTTCATGGGCGGTGGAAATGAAGAAGATATAGCGCATCAAAAAGATGCTTCCGGACGGAATCAGCAGGACAAGCACAAAATAGCGCAGAGGAATTTCCGCATGCCGCTTCTCGCCGGTATATCGGCTGGCCAGAACGGATAAAAACAGCATTTCCATTTTGGAGGAAAGACTTCCCATATAGGCCAGGGACTCCGGCCTTGTCCCAAACGCATACAAGACTGCTCCTGCCAGAGTTTCTGCCAGCATCCAGATAGTGCAAATCAGTAAGGAAAAAATTAACCTTCTTTTCAACGTTCCCCTGCCGGTAAGGGTGCAGATGAAAAAGACGAAAAAGATGTTTGCCAGAAGCAGTGGGGTAAGGGAAAGGAAGGAAAACCAGGTGGAGAGGACGAGAAACCCATAATAAAGCACCCACCCTATGCAGCCTAAAAAGGTTTTCTTCCCCTCGCCCCAAATAATGACCATGAACTTTTGGAGAATCAGAAGCTGGAGCAGGGGCAGAAGAAAGATGGAGATAACATCTAAATAGCTATTCATTTTATCACCGCCTTTTTACCCGCAATCTCACAGAGCCTGGCACGTACGCTCTTTTGCCGGTCTTCGCTGATTTTTAACTGCATCTCTTTTTCGCCGTAACTGATGGTTACATAGAAAAAATCCATCTTCTTGATATAGGCATAATTTACCAGAAAAGATTGATGGATGCGTAAAAAATATATCCCGCTGTCTGCCAGTTCCTGTTCCACTTCATTTAACTTGCCATAGAAGCACTGACTGCTGCCGTCCTGTAAAAAGACATGGATTACCCGGTTGCGGCTTTCAAAATAGATGACATCATGAAGGAAAACCCTGCAGAGCCGCTTGTTGAAGGTAAACTGATAGGTAGCCTCCGCCTCCCCAATACGCTGGCAGGCCTCCTGAAAATACCGGGCAAACTTCTTTTCCTCCACGGGCTTTGGCAGGAAACGGAAGGGTTCCACCTCAAACAATTCTTGCAGGTAGTGGTCGTAGCCGGAGATATAGATGAACAGAACCCGGCGGTCCTTTTGTCGAATCTGCCGTGCGGCGGCTATACCATCCATCTGTTTCATCTGAATATCCAGAAAAATCAGGTCATAGCGGTTTCCCGCCAGGACATTCTCTACAAGGGTCTTCCCATCAAAAAAGACCTCTGTTTCCACCGGGATGCCAATACTGCGGCTGTTTTGCCAAATCATATGTTCCAGGCTGCCGGTAAATTTTAAATCATCATCACATACGGCTATCTTAAGCATGGCATCTTCTTCCTTTATCCATGTTCTTCCTCCCGCTGGGCCTCTTCCAGACGCTTAAGGAGGCAGTGGAGGGTCTTTTGGTTTGTGGGGGAAAGATTTTGGTAGCGTAAAAGAATATCATAATGCTCATCCAGTTCCCGCTGCATCCTGACCTGACCGTTTAAATCCCGTTTAATATCGGAAAGTCCCAGGATATAATCCGTGGAGACGTTGAAATGGTGTGCCATCCGGATGAGGATGTCGATGGAAATGGAGCCGGAATCCATCTCCATTTTACTTACAGCCTGTTGAGTGGTATTGATTACCCTGCCAAGGGCTTCCTGTGACAGGCTGTGGC
>JBNMJJ010000074.1:0-8981 GCA_050873745.1 Lachnospiraceae bacterium
AGACAAAAAACATTGAAATTTATAAAATGGGAAATTCAGCCCTGCAGTGGACTCATTACCATTCTATCAGGGTGAATGAAAGAATCGTGGATATATCTTATGTTGTGGAAGGTGACAAAGTATTACTGCTGTCAGGAGCGGAGGAGGAGAATCCTCTGTATTCCAGAAGAGTGATTTTTCAATTAGAATATTTAGATAAGCCGAAGAAGCTTACCTGCAGGCAGGGATACAGGGATGCGGTTCCTTCTCTGCAATTAAGAAATGGAGGAAATATCTGGCAGAAGGACGGACAAAGGTTCATCGTTACGCAGGAAAGTACTGAAACGGATTATGGAATGTATATCCTGCTTCAGGAAATTGACGAAATTTCGTTAAATAGTATAAGGATGAAGTGCAGAGCAAAAAAGACCAGCGGGGACATACAGATACCCGGATTAAACGGATTGATTTACCGGAAAATAGGAACCCATACCTACGGCAGGTGCGGCAAGCTGGAAACGGTGGATTTGTCCCTTACCAGAATATCTCTATTGCCGTTCCTGAAAAAGTGGCGTGAGAAGAAGTTCTAAGGCTCACGCCAGTGGGCGAAATCATGGAGGATAAAATGAAAGAGTTAGCGCCGTTAGTCGTCTTTGTTTATAACCGGCCCCACCTGACGAAGCAGATGCTGGAAAGGGTCAATCAGAATGGGTTGGCAGAGGAAACCGAGCTGTATATTTTTTCGGATGGGCCAAAAAGTGAAAAAGATGAAAACAAGGTGGCCCAGGTACGGCAATGTATCAGGGAATTTGCTCAAGGCAGCAATTTTAAGAAGGTTAATATTGTGGAGGCCGAAAGCAATAAAGGTTTGGCAAATTCTATCATAGGCGGGGTTTCCCAGGTGATGAAAGAAAGCGGACGGGTAATCGTTTTGGAAGATGATTTGCTTACCGATTCTGTCTTTTTGAAATTTATGAATGACTGCTTGGATTTTTATGAAAAAAACGAAAAAATATGGTCAATAGGAGGAACAACCTACAATCTTCCTTCGCTGGAAAGCTATCGGCATGATGTTTTTACCTGTTATCGGGCAGAAAGCTGCGGGTGGGCAACCTGGATAGACCGGTGGGAAAGGATAGACTGGGAGGTAAAGGATTTTCAGGAATTTTTAAAAGACCCAAAGGCCAGGAAACGATTTAACCGGGGCGGCCAGGATATGGTCGATGCACTGAAGGCCCAGATGGAGGGAAAGACGGATTCCTGGGCAATCCGGTGGTGCTATCAGCAAAGTAAAGAGGATATGCTGACCATACTGCCCAGAGAAAGCTTGATTGAGAATATCGGTTGGGACGGCAGCGGAGTGCATTGCGGAGAAGAGGATATGTTTCCCGTAAGAAGGGGAAGAGGATTTTCGGATTATACTCTGGAAAATGTAGAAATCGATAAGCAGTTAATGAAGGAATTCAGAGCCTTTTTTTCCAGACCGTTTATGCAGAGAATTTTGGACAGAATCTATTTAAAAATCAAAGGAGAAAAAGTGATTAGAAGTTTTCTCAATGAATTGCTCTTAAAAAGACAGGGAAAGAAATGCAGGAAGCAAAACCCTAATCCCATCCGGGAATGGCCGGATACGTTGGTAAGCTCCCAGATGGGCTGCGATAGAGGAACACCTATAGACCGGGTGTATATTGAACGGTTTCTAAAAGAAAATGCCCATTATATCCGGGGAAGGGTTATGGAAATCGGCAGCAGAACCTATACTCAAAAGTATGGGAAAGGGGTCAAAGAATCCCTGATTCTGACGGCGGACAGAGAATATGTAGATAAGGATGTATGCTATGGCGATTTACAGACAAAAGAAGGCTGTAAAGAGGGGGATTTGGACTGCTTTATTTTGACCCAGACCCTGCCCTTTATTTATGATATTCAAAGCGTCTGTAAAAACATAATGAAAATGTTAAAGCCGGGAGGAGCAGCCATACTTACCGTATCAGGCATATCCATGGTAAGCCGGTATGATGATTCCCGCTGGGGACATTACTGGGGATTTACAAAAACCTCCCTGGAAAAGCTTTTTGGGGATTATGCCGAAGAAAATGCCATAGAGATTGTCTCCATGGGAAATTGCAAAACTGCCGCCGCTTTTTTGTATGGCTTGTCGGCAGAGGAGCTGGACAAAAAGGATTTTACCGTAGATGATCCGCTTACACCGGTTATGCTGGGAATGGTGGTTAAGAAGAAAGGGAAGGGAAAATGAAAAAGGTTTTAGTGACAGGTTCAGACGGCTTTATCGGAAGCCATTTAACAGAGGAATTGGTTCAGGCAGGGTTTGCAGTAAAAGCCTTCGTTTACTATAACTCATTTAATACCTGGGGCTGGCTGGATACTTTGCCAAAGGAAATTATGGAACAGGTAGAGGTGTTTCAGGGGGATATTCGGGACCCACATGGTGTAAAGGAAGCCATGAAGGGGTGTTCGGCGGTATTTCATCTGGCAGCCTTAATTGCCATTCCTTTCAGCTACCATTCTCCGGATGCCTATGTGGATACGAATATCAAGGGAACGCTGAACGTATTGCAGGCGGCAAGGGAACTGGAGCTGGAAAGGGTTCTGGTCACTTCCACTTCAGAGGTTTACGGAACGGCGCAGTATGTACCCATAGATGAAAAACATCCCTTTCAGGGACAATCTCCCTATTCAGCAACGAAGATAGGGGCGGACCGGCTGGCGGAATCCTTTTATCGTTCCTTCAATATGCCCATAACCATTGTACGTCCTTTTAACACCTATGGGCCAAGACAGTCTGCCAGAGCCGTTATTCCTACCATTATTACCCAGCTATTGGCGGGGAAAGAAGAAATCAGGCTGGGCTCACTTACTCCCACCAGGGATTTTAACTATGTGAAGGATACGGCCCGGGGATTCATCGAAATTTACAGAAGCCACCAGACCATAGGAGAGGAAATCAATATCGCAACGGGGCAGGAAATTTCCATCGGAGAACTGGCCAAAGAGCTGATTGCCCAGATTAATCCGAAGGCCAGAATTGTATGCGATGACCAAAGATTAAGGCCCGAAAAGAGCGAGGTAAACCGGCTGCTGGGCAGCAACGAAAAAATTACCCGGCTGACGGACTGGAAGCCTGGTTATACATTTAAGCAGGGCATTGCAGAGACTATCGATTTTTTGAAAAATAATTTGGATAAGTACAAGGTGGATATTTACAATCTGTAGAAGGCTTTTTGTACTGTGTATGGAACAAAGAGAGAAAATGGTGATAAAGGATGTCCTTAGAAAAATATCTGATTGGAGTAGAGGCTTCTATACAGGAGGCTGTCAGTCAAATAAATAAAAATGCCATGGGAATAGTCTATGTTGCGGAAGGAAAAAAGCTGGTTGGCGCAATTACGGACGGTGACATCCGGCGTTTTATGCTGCGGCCGGATTTCAAGGAAAGCGATTTGCACGGGAATGTTTTGCTGATTGCCAATAAAAACCCCAGATTTTTGCCGGAAAGCAGGGAAAAGGCCGTTTATGGCATGATGGAGGAGTATAAGATTCGCTCCATTCCCATTCTGGACTTTGAACAAAACATTACCGGGATATATTTTGACGGAAAAAAGGTAGAGGAAGAAAAAGCCAGAGTGAACATCCCTGTGGTGATTATGGCCGGGGGAAAAGGAACCCGGCTGTATCCCTATACACAGATTCTGCCCAAACCGCTGATTCCCATAGGAGATAAAACGATTACGGAACGCATTATGGAGAAGTTTGAATCCTATGGATGTGAAAATTTTTCCATGATTATTAATTATAAAAAGCATTTTATCAAATCCTATTTTGAAGACTATAATCATGAGCATAAAATTGAGTTTTGGGAAGAGACAGAGTTTCTTGGCACCGGGGGAGGTTTGAAGCTGCTGGACGGGAAGATGGATTCCGCCTTTTTTATGACCAACTGCGATATACTTATTGATGAGGATTATGGGAAAATCCTGCAGTACCATCAAAAGGAGAAGAATCTGGTCACTATGGTATGTGCGGTGAAAAATCTGACCATACCCTACGGAACGGTGGAATTGACGAAAGAAGGCAGGGCGGCAAAACTGAAGGAAAAGCCCAGTCTCTCTTTTATTACGAACACAGGCTTTTATGTTCTGGAACCGGAGTTTATTCGGGAGATTCCGGAGAATACCTTCGTTCATATTACAGACATTATTCAACAGTGTATAGACAAGGGAAAAAACGTGGGCGTCTATAAAATTGACGAAGAAAAATGGCTGGATATGGGACAAATGGAGGAACTGGAACGGATGAAAAAAAGGCTGAATATTGAATAGAGCGTCATATGGAAAAGATTATTATTATCGGTAAAGGGGGCCATGCAAAGAGCGTGGCGGATATTATCGAACGTCAGAATTTATTTGAGATTGCAGGGTATATTGTGAATGAGGATGGGGGGCAGGCAGAGGAAAACGACTACCCCGTTCTGGGCAGGGATGAAGATTTGCCAGGGCTGTTTGAAGAGGGCATAAGAAACGTGGCTATGGGAATCGGCTTTATGGGTAAGAGTAAGCTCAGGGAAAAGATGTATCTTAAGCTGAAGGAGACAGGCTACCATTTCCCGGTTATTTGCGACCCCTCTGCCATCGTTTCTTCGACAGCGGTTATGGAAGAGGGCAACGTGATTGGTAAGGGAGCCATCATCAATGCGGGGGCCAGAATCGGCAGGCTGTGTATCATCAACACCAGGGCAGTGATTGAGCATGACTGTGTGATAGAGGATTTTTCTCATGTGTCGGTAGGCGCAGTATTATGCGGAGCGGTACGGATAGGAAAAGAAACCTTCGTAGGCGCAAACGCAACCATAATACAGGGCAGAGGTGTAGGGAGCCGGTGTATTATCGCTGCCGGGGCAGTGGTTAGAAAAGAGTTGAAAAAAGGAGAAGTTTTTCAGTGAGTAAAATAATGATAATTGCAGAGGCTGGGGTGAACCATAACGGCTCTGTGGACATCGCAAGACAATTGATTGATGCAGCCTGCGAGGCGGGAGCGGACGCTGTGAAATTTCAGACCTTTAAGGCGGAGAATTTAGTCTGTGAAAATGCTGGAAAGGCAGAGTATCAGAGAAAGAATACGTCAGAAGAGGAATCCCAACTGGATATGTTGAAAAGGCTGGAGCTGACAGAAAAAGACCATGAGGAGTTGCTGGAGTATTGTGCCAAAAAGGAGATACTGTTTTTGTCCACTCCCTTTGATTTGGACAGCATTGCTTTTCTGGAAAAGATGAATATCCCCCTGATGAAGATTCCTTCAGGGGAAATTACCAACTATCCCTACCTGAAAGCCGTGGGGCAGACCGGCAGGCCGGTGATTCTGTCCACCGGAATGTCCACGCTGGAAGAGGTGGAGGCTGCCGTAAAGGTCATCCGGGAAAATGGAGGCAGAGAGATTACCGTACTGCACTGTAATACGGAATACCCCACTCCTTATGAGGACGTTAATCTTGGCGCAATGGTGACCATGAGGGAAAAGCTGGGCGTAAAGACAGGGTACTCAGACCATACCATGGGAATCGAGATACCCATTGCCGCCGCCGCCCTGGGGGCCGCAGTGATTGAAAAGCATTTCACTTTGGACCGGAGGATGGAAGGGCCCGACCATCAGGCCAGCCTGGAACCGGATGAGTTGAAAAAAATGGTTCATGCGGTGAGAAATGTGGAACAGGCTTTAGGCGCAGGTATCAAGATGCTTTCGGATTCTGAAAAGAAAAACATTTCGGTTGCCCGTAAAAGCATCGTGGCAGGCAGAAAGATAAAAAAAGGAGAACGGTTTACGGAGGAAAATCTTACCACAAAGCGGCCGGGAACAGGCATTTCTCCCATGAAGTGGGAGGAAATTCTGGGAAGGTTGGCGAAAAGGGATTATGAAAAGGACGAGCTGATTGAATCATGAAAAAAGTATGTGTAATCACAGGGACGAGAGCGGAATATGGACTGTTAAAGCCGGTCATAGAAGGAATATGCCGTTCGGGAAGTCTGTCGCTTGAGTTAGTCGTTACGGGGGCACATCTGTCACCGGAGTTTGGATTGACCTGCAAAGAGATTGAAGACGATGGGTACCCCATAGCGGACAGGATAGAGATGCTGCTAAGCTCAGATACCAATGTGGGAATTACCAAATCCATGGCGGTAGGCCTTATGGGATTTGCCGACTGCTTTGAAAGAAACAGGCCGGATATGGTGATTATTTTGGGAGACCGCTACGAGATGCTTATGGCGGCAAGTGCAGCTATGATTGCCAACATTCCCATTGCTCATATTCATGGGGGTGAGGTTACAGAAGGGGCATATGACGATGCTATCCGCCACTCCATTACGAAAATGAGTTATCTGCATTTTGCTTCTACAGAACCCTATCGGAGGCGGATTATCCAGTTGGGTGAAAGCCCGGACAGAGTTTTTGCGGTGGGAGCTTTGGGGGTGGAAAACAGCAAAACAGTACCTCTGCTAAGCCGGAAAGAATTGGAGAAGGAGTTAAACAGAGAGCTGGGGGAAAACACCATTATGGTGACCTATCACCCTGTCACTTTGGAGGCCGTGTCGGTTAAGACGCAGTTTGCCAATTTGCTGCTGGCGTTGGATGAATATCCCGAATTGCAGGTGATTTTTACTAAAGCCAACGGGGATAATGGGGGCAGAAGGATTAATCAGATGATAGAGGAATATGTGGAGAAAAACAAAGTAAGATGTGCGGCCTTTGCTTCTCTGGGTCAGGTTCGCTATCTAAGCGCCCTTAAGTTTTGCCGGGCGGTGGTGGGCAATTCCTCCAGCGGGATTATTGAGGTTCCTTCTTTTCATATTCCCACAGTTAATATCGGAGACAGACAGCGGGGAAGAATATGTGCAGAGTCGGTGATTAACTGCGGCAATACAACGGAGGCAATCTCAACTGCCATCAGAACCGCACTCACCAGGGAGTTTGCAGACAGAGCAAAGAACGTCAGAAACCCCTATGAAGGAAAGAATACGTCAAAGGAAATCATCAGGATAATAGAAGGGACATTACAGGAGGGAATAGAACTGAAGAAAGCCTTCTATGATTTGTCCTGGAAAGAGGAAGAATAATGGTTGTTTTGGTAATGGGCCTGGGCTCTATGGGAAAAAGAAGAATCAGGCTGTTAAAGCAGTATATTGAACAGGAAGCCGAAAGAAAAGATGAGTGGAGAATAATAGGGGTAGATTTAAAAGCCGAAAGATGCCATAATGTACAGGAATTATTTGGCATCAGTACCTATAGCAGCATGGAGGAAGCCCTAAAACAGAATCCGGTTGACTGTGTAATCGTATCTACAGCCCCTCTGTCCCACGGGAAGATTATTGAGAGCTGTTTACAGCAGAAGCTCCATGTTTTTACGGAATTAAACCTGACGGATGCCCTGTACGACAGAAATATTGCCCTGGCAGAGGAAGGGGGAAGGGTTCTGTTTCTGTCCTCTACCTTTTTATACAGGAAGGAACTGGAGTATATAAAGAATCAGGTGCAGAACCGCAATTTTTCGGGAGCCTACCGATACCACTCAGGGCAGTATCTGCCGGATTGGCATCCCTGGGAAAGCTATAAGGATTATTTTGTTGATAATAAAGAAACCAACGGCTGCAGGGAGATTATGGCCATAGAGTTTCCCTGGCTGATAGATACCTTTGGCCAGATAAAGGCTATCCATAAATTTTCCCGGAAAATATCGGCTCTGGATATTGATTATCCTGACTGCTATCAGATTTTGATTGAACATGAAAACGGGGTGACGGGTACGTTGACGGTGGATTTGGTTACGCCGAAGGCAGAGCGGGAACTGGAGGTCTGGGAGGAAAAATTCTACCTGGGCTGGAAAGGGACAGCGGACACCCTGGAGGAATATGATGAGGACAGCGGAAAAATCCGGCCGGTAGAGTATATAAAAGAGGATGGACAGTCTACCCTCGAGAATGCCTACTATAACGAGCTGAAGCACTTCCTTTCCTGTGTCAGGGGAGAGACTGCTCCCAGATATACCTTTGAACAGGATAAAAAAATATTGTCAATCATCGATGCCATAGAGCTGCCTGATGACGGTACCGGGGAGGGCAGTGGCAGAAGATGAAGGTTTGTTTCATTGGCCTTGGCTCCATTGCAGCCAGACACATCAGAAATGTAAAAGAGCTTGTGGGAAAAAATCTGGAAATTGATGTATTAAGAAGTGGGAAAAGCAAAAGAAGGAACAGCCCGGTGGATGATTTACTGCATAAAGTGTATTATCATGCCGGGGACCTGCCTGTGGATTATGACGTGATTTTTATTACCAATCCTACAGCCGTACACTATGAGACCCTGTCCAGGGTAAAAAATCATGCCAGGCATTTTTTTATTGAAAAGCCTGTTTTTAAAACGGGAGGGGAGGATATTGAAGCCCTTGGGCTGGACAGGCAGAAGACTTATTATGTAGCCTGTCCCCTGCGCTACACCAATGTCATACAGTATCTTAAGAAAAACCTCCCTCTGGATGAGGTATATTCTGTTCGGTGCATATCCTCCAGCTATCTGCCGGATTGGCGGTCGGGAGTGGATTACCGGGATACCTACAGCGCAAAAAAGGAATTGGGCGGCGGCGTCTCCATCGATTTAATTCACGAATGGGATTACCTGTGCTATCTCTTCGGAACGCCGGAAAAGGTGCTCAGCCTTATGGGAAAGAAATCCCCTTTGGAAATCGACAGTGAGGACATTGCGGTCTATATAGCGCAGTACGGCAAAAGATTTGTGGAGCTGCATCTGGACTATTTCGGCAGGGTGCCTCAGAGAAAAATAGAACTGTACTGCAGGGAAGATACCATAGAGGCGGATTTGATTGAACAGAAAATTCTGTTTAAAAGAAAGAACCTTACTGTGGATTTATATGAGGAAAGGGACTCCTATCATAAAAAGGAACTGCTCCATTTTCTGGACAGTATCAGGGGTAATTG
>JBNMJJ010000075.1:0-8980 GCA_050873745.1 Lachnospiraceae bacterium
ACGGCGGATATGGCACTTGTATCGGGGATTGAGGAAGCTAAAATACTGGAAATCAAACAAACCGAGATACACGACAAGGTAAGCCAGTCTATCCGCAAAGGCGTCTGGCTGCCAAATCTGTTCCGCCGTATCGTGAGCAAGGCAAAGGACTTTTTACAAAACCTTATCCGTGAACAAGGGATGCCGCCAAAGCCCACGCTCAGTGTCAATATAGCGGAGTTCCGCACCATGCGAAATCTGATGATACGGGTACAAGATGAAGCGAGGGCAATCCGCAGCTTGCAGGAGGAAATTCCCAAGCGAAAAGAACAGTTTTCCGAAGCAAAGGGCATTTTCAAAGGCAAGAAGCGCAAATCTCTTACCGGACAGATGCAACAGACCGAGAAGGAAATATCCGAAAGGCTGGATAAACTCGCCGCTATGGTTTTACCCATACACGGCGGCATACATATAGAGATTAGTGTTCCTGCTTCTTTATAACGGTTATTTCCAAGTTCTCCGCTTCTATCAGCGTTTCCTGTTTGCACTTTGGACAGTAGAGGGGATAGTTCTTCAAAATCGCATCATCCCTAATTCTGTCACGGGTCTTATTGCCACAAACAGGGCAGTGTATCCACTCTACCTTAATTTGCTTCATGTTGCTCTACTTTATTTTCAATAATCAGACAACAGCAAAAGACAAATTCGATTATTAGCATAAATGTTGCCACAATGGCGGAAGAACAATACAAACCAAGAATTAAAACTGCAATCGGTACAATAACTGAGAGTACATAATATGTTTTTGATTGATATAGCCAACCATAAGGAAGTAAATGTGCGCCAAAAATCATAGCATAAACCATTAGCATTTTATTTGGCACCGCTGCATATACCCATATCGCTATTAAAATATAAAGTATCTGGTTTACCGAAAATAGCACTCCCAAATTACTAAGAGGGTTATCCTTATTTTGAAAATCCACTCTTATTAACTTTGAAATGATATAAGCCAATGGAACTAATGGAGCTGAGCAAAAGAATGTGTACAAGTTTTTTGTTAAAATAGGCAGAGACGATGCATGTATGACTAAAATAGCTATCCATAAAACGACAGATGCAATAATAAAATGTAATCCTCTTTTCTGCTTTTTCCTATTATCTACCTTTAGTTCTTGTAATGCTAAAAGTAATTGTTCTTTATTTTTCACGCTGCATACTCCTTTTCGACTGATATTCCCGCAATACCTGTGTGTAAATTTCGCCTTGCCTTTTACTGTACTTTTGATATATCGCTATACAGATAAAATATAAAATAAAAATGATTACAATGAATGCCCCCCATTGAGCTATTGTACCTTTACCCTCAAAGAAGCCAAACCAATAAAATCCAAGGCATTCATATAAACTGATTACACTCATAAAACAAGTTAATCTTCCTGTAAAACTCCACTTTTTAATAATCAAACGGGTAAAAATTAAATTGAAAATGAAAACACCGCCGACTATCCAAAACACTAATTTCGTCAAACTTTTTGTTGAAATAGTCTGAATATTAAAAATATGATTATAAGCTAAAATTAGAATTAGAAACCAGGTGGTACAAAAAGCAATCCCGTTTCTCATCCATACTCCAAATTGAATAACTTTGTCCTTGCGATTTTGCATATTTTACTCCTATATTGACAACATATTACGGATTGCCGGTACATATTTTCTGGATATGTAAAGTTGCTCTCCATTACACATTGTTACTAAAATTGTGTGGTTAATCTCAGGCTTTAATGACCTAATCTTATTTATATTGACTATCTGTGATTTTGAAATTCTGATAAAGTCTTTATCAGAAAGAACCATCTCCAATTCATATAGCCGTTGCCTAACTTCCATCACATCGTCTTTAGTATATAAAAAAGTACGATTGTCCACGGATTCAAAATACAATATATCAAATGAGTTGACAAGGCACCATTCATTATCTTTTTTGCCTGTAGTTTCTTATCAAACATTTCGATATGGTATTTCAGTCGCACAATTTCATCCTCTATTTGCCTGCATTTGATAACTACTTGCAAGGTTTCTTTTATATGTTCAATAATCTGAATATCCATTTGACACCTCCAATACAATTATAACTACCTATAATATCTTTCTCAAGAGTTCCAAGATAAGAGGTACAAATGCAGATACCAAGATGCCACTTTTTCCTGTCTATCTGCTAACCTTATAGAAAGCAGGAATATAAGTCCTGCCTTAGATTACCTTTTTATCCTGCCATCAATCGGCTTTTTTGCACTCTTTGGTATCAGCCAAACACGATTGATGTTCATTACACCCTCAATTCGGTTCTCCTTGCAAAGCCGCTGTACCCATCTGAGCGACACATTCCATTTTTTTGCGGCTTCCTGTGCTGCCATATATTCAAACATATTTGACCTCCTGTTGTGTACTGTATATAGTATAGCCGTTTGAACGAACAATATTAAGCTTGCGAAAGTGAACTTTCACAGCTACTGCATAGAGATTAAATTCCCTATAACAAGAAACTTCATGGCATTCTACCAATACAGCTCGAAAGAAAAGCAGCAGAGCATTACACCCTGCCGCCTGTCTGCTATGCGTAAATGATTTCGTTATCCACAATCTCCATCGCACACGCCCGTATGTTATTCATTCTTCCTGTCCATTCTAAGGCGTTTTCTGCCCGTGATACCCTGTGCCTGTTTCATATCCTGTATGAGCCTTTCAAAGCGTTTCTGCGCTTGTTTGTTGATGTCGGCAAGATAAGTATTGAGTTTGCCGCTGGTCAAAAGCGTTGTGTAGGTCGCTTTTCTATGCTCTTTCAGGTAGCGTTTGTGTCGCTGCCCCCATATCCCGATAGGCTTTTCTTCTTCGGGTGGTAAGGTAAGACACGGCAGATAATATTCGCCTTGCAGTTCGTACCAAAGACCGTTGTTTTCATCATAAATGTACTTGTCCATCTTGAAATCCTCCAGTATAATATATTCGCACATATGTCACAGTTTCCCGATTGCCACTTGCTGTTATAACTTGTTATCAGATTTTTCTTCCCTCGTTTTTGCCCTTATGAGATAGCAAGGGAAGCATAAACACAAGTGAAATCGTATAAAGAGACAAGGCGAACACACTGCAATAAATCCTTTATTTTCAAGCGTTTTGGAGGATTTTATTAAAGCCCTATGAGGGGCAGTAACCACTTATGAAATCATGGTTTTCAAATCGGAATTTATGGAGTAAAATTATGAGTAAGTACAAATATATCACTTTAAGAGAAAATCCCCAATTCAAGAATAGAGCCGCCGAATGGTTTCATAGTAAATGGGGTGTACCGCAAGAAGCCTATCTTAGATGTATGGAATCTTATCTGAACAGTGAAAACGAATATGGTTGGTATCTTTGCCTGGATGACGATAAAATTATAGGAGGATTGGGAGTAATCGAAAATGATTTTCACGATAGAAAAGACCTTACTCCCAATGTCTGTGCAGTATATACAGAGAAGGAATATCGTTGCAAAGGAATTGCAGGACATCTGCTTAATATGGTTGTGGATGATTTGAAATCCAAAGATATAACGCCAATTTATTTAATTACTGACCATACGAGTTTTTATGAGAGATATGGATGGGATTTTTTCTGTATGGTTCAGGGTGACGATGAGCCTGATATGACAAGAATGTATATTCACAGATAACTCGGGATACTACCGATATGCCATGAATTATTATCTTAACGTCAATTTTGTACCTCTTACCCAAAGACTTTATAAGCATATCAAAGTCCCAAATCGTTAATTTCAATCAAATTCCTTCATTAAAACCCGAACTTAACCACACTATTTTAACAACATGATTTCTCATTCCTGCATTACAACTTATTATGAAAAAAATCAGGGATTTATGGTACGTTTAACCTTTTTTATGGGCACAATAAATTTATATGAATGTTTTAGAGTTTACTGGCTGGATTTTTTTAAGATACCGGTTCGCCTGTTAAGTGGTCTATCTTTATTGGAATCGTCTTTGTGCTGTATTGCAATCTACCAGAGTAAAATCAAAGAAAATCTTCATCCTGCCATTACATCAATACCAGAAAAAAGGAGAATGGAAAATGAAAAATGAGGAAAACTTATCTCTTCAAGAGCTCAAAACAGACAATATACTAAAATCAAAAAGAGGCTTATCTTTTATTATTGCTTCTGTCCCAATGTGGACAGCCATTTTAATTATTCACAAGACTACTCTTCCTATAGTAACGAAAAACATGCTCACCTTCTGTTGCTTAGTGCCCCTGGTTCCTATGGCATATATAATATCCAAATTCATAGGTGTTGTTTTTTATAACAAAAATAATCCTTTTGCTAAATTAGGCATCTTATTTGCTATAAATCAAATTCTTTACATTCTGATTGCCATGTGGGTATATTCCGCTGTACCAGACAAAATGCTAATGGTATATGCCATTATTTTTGGGGCACATTTGTTCCCATATGGTTGGTTATATCAATCAAAAGCATATTATGCGCTGTCCGTTATTATATGTGCGTTGGCTTTGTTTATCGGATATAACTATTCTCCATTCACTCTTGCTGCGCTAATGCTTTTCCTTGACATTATATTTTGCATCTGTTTGATTGTCGAAAACAAAAAAGATGGGTATTTTATCAAAACTTGATTATAAACATTATTTTAAACAGACACCACCAGCTAAAATACGGTCGGCGAACGCAAAACTCGCCGACTGCTTCCGTGATAAAGCAAAATACACTTTATTGCCTGTCTCTGTGCCTTCTTCTCTCCTGTAAATCAGGACTAATAACTAATGCTTCCATAATCATCCCTCACTTTCTAAATAATGCAGATGGATTTAAAATCTTAATTATTTAACTGACTTTAATCCCTTGGATTCTCACTAATATCGTTTATAAATATCACCACGACTATTAATATTTTCAATATTCACAATCTTTACAGCTTGGTTGATTGAATAGATAATGCGTATGTTACCTACTCTCATACGATATAACTCATCATATCCCTGTAGTTTTTTAATATCAAAACCAGCTGGTAATTGTTGTATTGCTAACAGCAATCTCCTTTGTGTAGCTTTATCCTGTTTACGAATAAACTTTAATGCAGCCTTTTCAAAAGTGATTATATACTCACTCATAACGTTATCCCTAACTCCTTCGTCAGCTCATCAAATGTTATCGTAGTACCATCATTATTTTTTTCGGCTTCGGTAATCATTTGCAAGTCCCATTCATCAGGAACTATCGTTTCATTCGCATATGCCTTTAGGGATTCAAGCATATTAATAACAAAAACCAGCTTATTATCCGGCATATCATTAATTAACTGCAAAATTCTTTCTCTATTACTCAATACGACCACATCCTTTTATACTTCTGCTCTGTGTTACACATATAGTATATGCCAATTTTACAGATATAGCAATTATGAAAATATCCCCTTTCTCACCAAACCTCAAACCACTCCCGAAGCACCTGCCAGTTTGCCCTGAAAAGCTGCATAACCGTCCAGTAGCTTGCCCCTCTTAAGCCATATTCCTCCATCAGGCCAAAGGTGGCATTCATACTTCTCACATCCTCAAACCATACCTCGTGCCCTTTATTGTCTGCTGAATAGAAAAAATACGGCGACTGGGCAATTTCATTGAACCTGATTGGTGAACCATAGCCAATGGCACGCTGCACCGCCTGAATATTGCCAAGGGTCTGGGCCTTCGTCATCCCGCTGACGAAGGGAAGGGGCCAGTCATAACCATAGTTGGGAATCCCCAGGTTAATTTTTTCTGCCGGAATCTCCGTAAGCGCATATTCCACAACCTCCCGCACTTTGTTGATGGGTGCCACAGCCATAGGGGGGCCATAAGTGTATCCCCACTCATAAGTCATCAATAGAACGTAATCCGCCACAGCCCCAAGCGCCCTGTAATCTTTTCCCTCATATAAAAGTCCCACCTGGCTGGCAGAAGATTTGGGCGCAAGAGCCACCGATACCGGATAACCCAGTGCGCTTACCGCCGCCTGCATATAAGCAACAAAATCGACGAAGGCCTGACGGTCCTTTGCCAGGATAAATTCAAAATCAATATCCAGCCCCTCAAAGCCTCTCTCTCTAATCTGTTCCACAATCTCATTCTTCAATTTCTCCCGTGCCTCCAAATCATTTACCACGGCTGAAATCAGGTTATTGTTGAATCTCCCGTCTGCCCCAAAGGGGGTCAATGTCATAACAGGGGCCGTCCCGTACTCCTTTGCCAATGCAATCATCCAGGAATCATCCAAAAGAGGAGGAATCAACACTCCCTCCTTCGTAAATCCATATGAAAAAATATATAAATCAGATAAAAAGGGCAGGGTTTGCTCCAATACCCACCGGCTGATAAAAGGATAGGCATAACCTCCGATAAAAACGCTGCGTTTCGGCCTCTGCCCGGGAATCACAATCCCACCATTCCCCGCTCCAATCCCTGTTCCCGGCAAAAAATTGTCTGCCCCAGACAGTAACAATGCCTGCCCCTCCGTCAAAAAATAAGGGCTGGGAAGCTGATTGTCATAAATTATCTGGTCGGCCAGCACTCCGTAAGCTGCCGCTATGGAACTGACCGTATCCCCTCTTTTTACCACATAAATCACCATGAAGCTCACCAAAAATCATCATTACCCTATCATATGAAAATATAGCCGGACTGTTGTTCATTATTTTCTGATGTACAGCACTCTTCATGCTTTAATTTCAACACAGCTACCGGCTTTATGGGCTGATTTTTCCATTAGTGTAATGAGCTGTTCAAAGACCGTCAGCATTTTCTCCGGCAGGCTGACTCCCTGACATTTTATCCAATCAGCACCCTTTTCCCCTCAAAGGCAAAGCCATATTTGACTATCTGCTCTTCTGTAATGCCTTTCGCCTTGAGGGCTGCGTCATACTGCTTTTCTTCTATCTGTGCAAGAGCGGCTTTAAGGGTATCCTCCAGATTCTTCTCATCCTCCTTATACCGTACCTTAAATTCCAGAATAAATGCTCTGTCCTCTTTGTCCTTAGGCTCCAGCATGACATCATAGCGGCCGAATCCACTTTCCCGATTAGAAGTAATGACATATTCTTTCTCTAAGTCTACTAAAAGTCCCAATACAAATCCGTGATAAAAACGCTCCGGTTCCTCTCCCCAGGGATGATTTCCCGTATCAAAATAGCTGAACATCTGAAGGGTAAGACGATTCATATGGAAATTCATTGCCTTCCTGTCCCCTTTCAGCATGGCCCTGATAAATTCGCTGTAATCTCCTCTGGCAGGAGCAAACCAACTCTTAACCATCTGGTAAAAGATTCTCTGCACTTCATAATTGGTAAGAGTTAAATCATATAGGGGCGGTAACCAGCTTTCTTTTATCTCCATCCGTTCATGATTCAATATCTTCAGATAACCGCTTGCCGTAAGCAAACTCCAGATAGCCTCCTCACTCCCATTTAACTGGCTGTATACAATCTGCTCATCAATGGGACAGCGGATAACCTCCCCCTTTAACAGACGCTCAAAAGACATTTTTACACTTCGATTACTCTCACGAATCAATTTACCTACCAAATTGTTGCTGCTGGTATTAGCCCAATAAGTACCATATATCCTTGTATCCAGAAAATTCAGAATGGACCAGGGATTATAGATTTCCCGGTAAGAGCCAAAAATGAAACCATCATACCACTTCTTTACCTCTTCCCTCTGGTCACCCAGCCCAAACTCTTCTAAGGCCCCGCTTACCTCTTCTTTAGTAAAGCCAAAAGCAGACGCATACTCATTGGAGGTTGTGGTTACCACCTTAAGATTATTCAAATCCGAAAAAACCGACTCCTTGCTGACTCTGGTAATTCCTGTCATCATTCCCCTCTCCAGCCAGGGATTAGCCTTAAAGGTAGAATTGAACAGACTTCTGGTAAACCCCGCAAGTTCCTCCCAATATCCATGCACATAGGCTTCCTGCATAGGAGTATCATACTCATCCAAAAGTACAATCACCTTTTTTCCATAAAAACGGCTCAAATAGTCACATAGCTGATATAAAGCCATCGGTGCATCCAACTCATTCATGTCCAGTGCCATTTTTTCAAAATGCTTCTTTTCCCGTACTGACAATACATCGCTGTCCAATAAAAAAACGTTCTTTTCATACTGCATCATCAGAAGCTGACAAATCCGGTAGCTTGCGCCTGCAAAATCCTTCTCTTTAATATTGGCAAAAGAAAGACTGATTACCGGATAAGTCCCCTGAAGCTTTCTATACTTCTCCTCTTTCCAGATGGACAGACCTTCAAACAGTTCTCCCCCTCCTGTATATTTAAGAGAAAAAAAGTATTCCAGCATACTCATATTCAGCGTTTTTCCAAAACGGCGGGGACGGGAAATCAGCGTCACGCTGTCACCTCTCTCCCACCATTCCTTAATCAGAGCCGTCTTATCAATATAAAAATACTGTTTCTGTATCAAATCTCCAAAATCCTGTATTCCTATGGCTATCGTCCGCATAATACTCCCCTATAATCCTGTTTGCGATTCTCAATCTTAAGTCTTCGCCACTTCCGGCGCTCTTCATTCCATCCCCTTCTCCGCCTTTTTCGCATTACGCATATTCTCTCTGGACAGCATAAGCAGGCTCTTCGTCAGGCTCTTTGCCATCTGCTTTTTCTCCCCGTCCAGATTCCGTATGGCCTCCCATACGTCGTGTATGGTTTTTCCGGGGGCCGCTGCCACCTCCAGCAAATCCTTCACATTGGCCGATTTGGCTATTTCATACCAGATTTCCGCAAATCCGTGAAGCTCCTCTTCATTTAAGCCAAGCAGCCACTGATTGATAGTTTCATTGAAAATCTTGCTCCCGTCTGCCAAATCCTCCAGTTCTTTAAAGTGATTATCTTCCACATGCCAATTATAAGGATTATGCTGTAAAAATCCGACT
>JBNMJJ010000076.1:0-8965 GCA_050873745.1 Lachnospiraceae bacterium
CAACCATTACCGTGACAGCCGCAGACGGAAGCGGCATAACTGCAAGCTGCAACGTTACGGTAACGGCTAAGCCTGTAGTGAAGCAGTATACGATTACTTACAATGCTAACGGCGGTCAGGGAAATATGGCTGCCCAGACCTTTACCGAAGGAACGGCACAGAAGCTGACGGCAAATGCTTTTACCAGAAATGGATATACTTTCAACGGCTGGAATACTCAGGCGGACGGAAAGGGAACAGCTTATGCCGATGAGGCTTCCGTTACCTTAGACAGGTATATGGTTCTTTATGCCCAGTGGAATGCCAACGGCAGCACCGATATTCTTGTGACCAAGATTACACTGAATAAAAACAGTTTATCTCTGACGGAAGGAGAAAAGGAAACCCTTAGGGTTGAGGCACAGCCGGATACGGCGACTAATAAAGGGGTGACTTGGTCCTCCAGTGACAGCAGTGTGGCTGCGGTAAACAACGGAACGGTAACGGCGGTTAAAGCCGGAACAGCAACCATTACCGTGACAGCCGCAGACGGAAGCGGTGTAACCGCAAGCTGCAGCGTTACGGTAACGGCTAAGCCCGTAGTGAAGCAGTATACGATTACTTACAATCCCAACGGCGGTCAGGGAAATATGGCTGCTCAGACCTTTACCGAAGGAACGGCACAGAAACTGACGGCAAATGCTTTTACCAGAAATGGATATACCTTCAACGGCTGGAATACTCAGGTGGACGGAAAGGGAAGAGCCTATGCTGATGGGGCTTACGTTACCGCCGGAGGAGATGTAGTTCTCTATGCCCAGTGGAAGGCCAATGACGGTGGAGGAAACAACGGCGGAAATACTGGCGGGAACAACAGCGGAGGTAATACCGGAGGAAATACGGGAGCCAGCCCAGGAGGCGGAAGCAACAGCGGAGGAAATACGGGAGCCAGTTCAGGAGGCGGAAGCAACAGTGGAAGCAATACGGGAACCGGCTCAGGAAGCGGAAACAACGCGAATGCCAATACCAATACGAACACCACTACTACTACGAATGCTGCCAACGGTTCTGTCAGCAATCCGGGAATCAATGGAGGAGGAACGAAGTCCGCAGGCGGTACGGTAGTAAATTATGGAAGCAGTCGGCCTGAGAGTGGAAAGACAACTACTGGTAAGAATAGGAATGAGAGTACTTCCAGCAGTACCGCAAATGAGTCTGCAAACAGGGCAGATGCGGCGAAAAAGCCTGGAACCAATGAGAAAAAAATAAAGTTGGAGCTTAACAGCGACTTCACCGATGAACAGATTCCTCAAAAGCTGAAGAAAAAAGGCTTTGATACGGTGGAAAAAATCCAGACCGAATTGCAAACACAGATTGAAACAATATCTGGCAGCGTTGATGGAACGGCGTTTTATGATGTGACGCTGGTATACAGTGTGGATAATGGCATTACATGGAAAACAGTAGATGAAAGCCATTTTCCTGAGGACGGCAGACTGCTGGTCACTTTGCCTGTACCGGAGGGAACAACTCCTGATAAGCATATTTATCATGTATCTCATATGTTCACCACCGATGCCTTTGGCAAGGTGCCGGGAGAAACGGAGGAACCGGAAGTTACCGTAAAGCGGGATGAGGACGGCAAAGATTATCTGGAATTTTATGTTACCGGACTTTCTCCCATTCTGGTTAGCTGGGAGAATAAAGAGGCTAAGGCACCTGATTCGGCTTCTCAGGCAGAAAGCCCAGTGCCTGAATCGACACAGGAAGGAGAACCTTCGGCAGAAGGAAATTCCAATACAGGTGTATGGATTGGAATTGGGGTTGTTATTGTGGCAGCGCTTGGCGCTTTAGGCGTATTCCTGTGGAAAAAGAATAGCGAAGAATAGGAAAAGCAAAAGAACAGTCAGGTATGATTTTATTATGCCTGGCTGTTTTTTTAATTAAGATAATATTTTTTTACAAAAATATCTTGACAGAAATCAGATAAAAATGTATATATAGACTATAACAGATAAGGAAACAAACATAGGGATTACTGCAGCATATCTTTGGAACACTTCTGTATCCTGTCTTTGCTTATGGCTTTCCCTTTGCTTACAATTCAATAGGAAGGGGAAGAAGGAAAATGGGCAGGAAAGATATGTACCAAAGTGATTTTTTTGATACTGCACGCTTTTCGGATGCTTTTAACGGAATACTGTTTAACGGAAGACAGATGATGAAACCGGAGGAGTTAGAGGAAGCGGAGACGGAACTGGTTTCTTTTTTGGAGAAGGGAACAGGGCAAAAGGTTATTCGGGATAAGGTAAGGAAATGGAGAGGAAAGTATTTTGCCATTATGGTTCTGGAGAATCAGTCTTATGTGGATTACAGCATGGTACTGCGTGTGATGAAGGCGGAGGCTATGGGGTACGAGAAGCAGCAAAAGGAGGCCTGGAAGGCAGGCCAAAAGCAAACAGTGGCCGATAGTCATGAGTATTTGAGCAAAATGAGACGGATTCAGAAGTTTACTCCTATCATTACGCTGATACTGTATTTAGGTACAGAACGTCCATGGGATGGGGCCAGAAGCCTTCATGAAATACTGGAAATAGATAAGGAACTGAAGCCTTTCGTCAATGATTATCATATCCATGTGTATGATTTTCATGAGCATAATGATTTTAGTATTTTTCAGACGGAGAACAGGATTTTGTTTGAGGTTTTGTCCTGTGCCGACGATTGGCAGAAGATGCGGCTAATTATGGAAGGAAAGCCCGAGTTATATGATAATTTAGATGAGGAAAGCATCAGAGCAATTATCGGAATTTTAGGGAGAAAAGTTGATTTGGACAGAATAAGGATAACGGAAAGAAATCAAAGAAGGGGAGGATTCAGTATGTGTAAAGCCTTGGAAGAATGTAAGGAAGAGGGAAGAGTTGAAGGAAGAATTGAAGGAAGGACAGAGAGCAGGGCAGAAGCGTTGAATAATTTGATGAAGAATTTAAAGGTAACCCTGGAAGAAGCCATGAGTCTTTTAGGAATTCCTGAAGAGGAAAGAAGCAACTATCTGTCACTGAAATAAGAGAGTAAAGGCAAGAAGCAGGGAAAAGCCGCAGTACGATACAAGGCATTCGCTTACAGTATTTTTCATAAATGAATCATAGGTTGGAGAAAAGAAGATGAATATATTAAAAGAATTATTAGGCAGAATGAAGGGAGAGGTTGTCTTAAGAACAGTGTTAGGGGAGGAAAACTGCTTTTTTTCCTGGAATGAACCGGCAACGGCTGAAGAAATAGAAGCCTTTGAAAAGAAGCACCAGTGCAGCTTTCCTGAGGATTATAAGGAGTTTTTACTGGTTTCCAACGGGGCAACTCTGTTTAAAACCGAATCCGGCAGCAATGGTTATCGGCTATTAAGTCTTACGGAAATAGAGGAAGAAACTCAGGAAATACGGGAGGATGGCTATATTATTTCGGATAAGTGTTATTGTTTTGTTAAATTTTTATTTAATGGAGATGTCCTGTTTCTGGATTTGGACAAGAAGTTCAATTATATTCTGGATGGGAATATGGAAAGGCATTCATATAAGTGGGAATACATTAATTCAGGCGTAAATACATTTTTTGAGCATTTATGCCAGTGTAATGGAGCAACGTATTGGAGATGGCAGTAATATTTTTACCGTATTCCGGAAAAAGAGCATTGCGGCAGAGTGAGTTATGCTCCTGAAATCCCTGCCGCAAGCAAACAAAATTCTGGGTGAGAGGACTATTGTTTATCTTTCCGGCACAATTTCCAGCCAGTAGCCGTCCGGGTCCTGAATAAAATAGATTCCCATTTTGGGATTTTCATAGCAGATACAGCCCATTTCTTCATGAAGCCGGTGGGCGGCATCAAAGTCGGCAGTACGAAAAGCAAGGTGAAATTCACATTCACCCAAATCATATTTTCCGGGATGTTCGGCAAGCCAGGTCAGTTCCAGTTCAAAGTCGCTTTCTTCATTACCTACATAGACGATAATAAAGTCTTCTCCGTTTTTGCGGCGTTTTTCTGTCAGGCCCAGGGCCTTTTCGTAAAAAGCGAGGGAGGCTTCCAGATTGGAAACGTTATAGTTTTCATGTACCATTTTAAATTTCATCAGTATTCCTCCGTATACTCTATCATTTCCCGATATTCAGGATATTCGCTGACAAACTGCTTTATTATCTCTGGCTGCTCCCAATAGTGCATGGGAAAAACCTTCTTCGCCTTTGCCTTTTTCAAAAAGTAGAGGATTCCTCTGGCATAATCCTTTCCCTGTCTGGGGTCCAGAGGAAGAAAAGCCAGGTCAAAGTTTTCGTTTTGCATCAAGTCGACTTCATGGCGGTAGCTTCCCGTCATCTGTTTATTATATTGTTCCGATTCTTCTTCCCAGACCCAGTCGTTCAAATCGCCGGCATGATAGATTTTTCCTTCCGGGCAGTTTAGAAGGAAGGCAACTCCTTCATCCGTGGAAAGCAGTGTTTTTAAGCTGCTTTGGCAGGGTAAATCGTAACTTTCGTGAAAAGTCACTTTGATTACCGGAATGTCCGAAGGATAGCCATGTTCAGGTATATCCTTGGATAAAACTGCAGTAATCTGCTGTATGCCTTTTTGTTTTAAGAGAGTGAATATTTCCGGGTTGTAATGGTCCGGATGATGATGGCTGGAAAAAACCAGAACAGGTTTATCCTTATCCAGCAGGGGAAGTTCTCCCTTATAATAGTCAAAAATGTAGTAGCAAAGGCCGGTTTCCACAAGGAAACTGCTGTGAAAAATATACTTTACTTTCATATTA
The DNA here is from genome assembly GCA_050873745.1 of Lachnospiraceae bacterium. Classification (GTDB taxonomy): domain Bacteria; phylum Bacillota; class Clostridia; order Lachnospirales; family Lachnospiraceae; genus SFDP01. The sequence continues at coordinate 4,782 of JBNMJJ010000076.1, forward strand.
ACCTCCATGATGCCGTTATGGGCATCTCTAATCAGTGTTTTTTCTATTGTAACATGTATCAACTTTGAAAGGAAGGTAACTTCAGTCACCAGAAAGGATTTTTACGGTGACAGGCCCGTGGCTGATTCGGGAACAAGGCTATGAATGCTCCAGAGGTATGTACCCATCTGCGGGTTGGAAGCCAGTTCCACCAGCCATAGATTACCGTCCACAAGCAGCAGGAATTTATCTTCGGCCAGAGGTTGATACAGTATTTCATCGTAAAGCTGGCTGATTCCATTTACAGCATTAAAATCTTTGGGTTTAAACAGGGCGTCCCATTCCTCATCGGTGTAGGGAAATTCCTGCCACCTCCATTTGGGAACATCGATTACGTTTTTTAAATCACTGTCCATTGTATCCAAATCAGGATAGGAGATAATATTGATAAGGCTTTCATTATTGTGCTGTACTGTGGCAAAATAATTATCGCCAATGATGTATTTTCGTCCCGAATCACTAAGTAAAGAGCTGAATGAGTTCATATATAGACACTGCCGGGAAACATAAGTTGTACCGGGAATTAATTCAGGTTCAGCCGGGTTGGTAAGCAGACATATGGCAGCAATAGCCGTCGTTGTAAGGGCAAGGGCAATAAGCCAGAAGGCAGGTTTTTGATAGTTCATGATACTTTTAATCCGGTTCTTCACACTGACCTCACCAAAGGCCAGAGGGCAGGCAGCGATAGTGCGGTGGTTGACACTGCAATTTAAAAGTGCCGTAGAATAGGCACGGCGGCCATCTTGTTCCATATCCTGGATGACTTTTTCATCACATGCAGCTTCAATGTCTCTGCAAAAAAGAATATAAGCAATCCACAACAGAGGATTAAACCAGTAAATGGACAGAAGCACAAAGCCCACGGGCTTCCACCAATGGTCTCTGCGGCGAATATGGGCCTTTTCATGGGCGATTACATACTCTAAATCGGTATCCGAAATTTGATAAGGCAGATAGATGACCGGATGGAAGAATCCCAAAACAAAGGGGGAATCAACCCGTTCGCTCTGTTTAATGTTTTTCTGGAGATTGATTGCCGTTGCCACTCGGTGTTTCAAAAGCAGAAAACTTGCTGCCGCATAAATCAGCATAATCGTCATGCCAATTATCCAGACCCAGGACAGGATAAAAGACCAGATTTGCAGGGGATTGGCACTGGCTAACGGGGCCGGAGTCATGGAGGTAGCCAGAATAGGATTTATGGCATTGTCGATGGCCTTCACACCGCTTTGAATCCTGGGAATTGCTGCATAAATGATGTCCTGGGGTAGTGGTTGGGCACTGGGAATCAGGCTTAAGGCACTTTTGATGCTCACCGGACAAACAAGACGAATCCCTGCCAGGCCCCAGAGCATACAATTTATCCATTTGGGAGCTTTACGAAATACCAATCTCAGGATGAACACAGTAAGGAGAAGCCAACTGGCAGTCAGGCTGAGATTGACCAGTTTAAGAAATAATGTTTCCATAATCGTACCTCCTTACTTTTCAATAATACGCCGTATTTCCTCAATTTCGGTATCGGAAAGCTTCTGCCGCCTGCCAAAAGCGGCAATAAATGCAGGCAGAGAACCTTCAAAAGTTTTTTCCATCATCTCGTCCATCTCTGCCGCCTGGATTTCTTCCTTGCTGATGAGAGAGGTGACCGTGGCATTTTCGTTTTTTACCACACCACGGTCGCTGAGGCGTTTAATGACGGTGTAGGTGGTGGTTCTGCTCCAGCCAAGCTCCTCTTTACAGATTTTAGCAAGTTTGGTGCTGTTAATCGGTTCATGTTTCCATAATAGCAAACAAAACCGATATTCACTTTCAAATACTTTTGGTGCAGCCATAAGAATACCTCCTTTTGTCTAATGTGTTAGACTTGCATATAGTCTAATATGTTAGACGTATTTTGTCAATGGATTTGCAGATAAGACTGGAAATATTTTATGGTGATGGCTATTTGATTTTGGTTAGGGGGACTTTCACAGCCATTATAAAATGAGAACCCACAGTAGTACTGTCTCTGCGGCTATTGATTAATAAGCAATACTCTGCTAAGATATGACAGAGTTAAAAGGCTATAAAATACCGAGGGGATACAAAAGAGAGGAAGTAGATACCAATGAGAAAGCGTTTGTTAAAAAAACTTGCTTTTTTGCTTTTAGGAGTAATGATAGGTCTGGAGTGTTTGTTCGACTATGCTGCAATCGAAAGTCATGCGGCAGGAAGTACGCAGGCCAGCAGTTATCTCTATCCTTTTGAGGAAGCTGTGGAAGCATTGGAGCAGCTCGTCAGCGGGCAGGAGATACAGGCAGCGGTTTATCTGGCGGATGAAGTGGCGATGAAGGCCCTGCCGGAGGAAAGCAGTGAGACGGTAAAGTTGCTGGTGTCCGGCGATGTGGTGAAGATTATCGGCGTGGGTCAGGATGCCGATTATGGGATATGGTATGAGGTGGTTTTTCAGCAGGAAACACAAGAGACTGTGGGATATATTCATCGCTCCAATCTGGCCTGTGTACAGGCTGAATTTTTGGAATGGGAAAGTAATTATGTGCGAAGTGCCAGCGTTTTTCGGCGAATGGCCCGTGCAGTAAGCTATCCGGATGTGGAACAGTTTCCTCAGTCTTATCAGAATGCCCTGTATCAATTAAAGCAGCAGCATCCAAACTGGATTTTTGTAAAAATGAATACGGGAATTTCGTGGAAAACTCTGGTAAGCAGCCAACTGGGAGAGAGAAGCCTGATTTATGCGGCTACCTCTCCACAGGAATGGAAAAACGGAATGTATGGGACGAATTGGGCCTATGCCTCTGAAGGAATATTGAAATACTATCTTGACCCGAGAAATTTTTTGACGGAGAACGGAATTTTTCAGTTTGAACTGTTAGGTTATTCGGAAGAATATCACACCGTAGAAGCGGTTAATCATATTTTAAGCGGCACATTCATGTATAATGCCACTATTGAAAATGGGAAAACCTATGCTCAGAATTTCGTGGAACTGGGACGAACGACGAAGATAAGCCCTTTTCTGATGGCGTGTCGAATCCGCCAGGAGCAGGGAGCTCAGGGAAACAGTGGGTTGATTTCCGGAACCTATAGCGGATTTGAAGGTTATTATAATTATTACAATATCGGAGCCAGCGGAAAAACGGATAAAGAGGTAATCGAAAGCGGTTTGGCAAAAGCAAAGGCAGAGGGCTGGAACAGCCGCTATAAATCTCTGGAGGCAGGAGCTAATTTTGTGGGCGGCTCCTATATTAAGCATGGGCAGGATACTCTGTATCTCCAGAAATTTGATGTGGACAGCCGCTATGACGGCATTTTCTGGCACCAGTATATGCAGAATATTGAAGCGCCTTATAAAGAGGCATTGTCTGTAAAAAAAGCCTATGAGAAAGCCGGCCTTTTTGAGTCTGCCTATGTCTTTCGAATACCGGTCTATGAAGGAATGCCTTCTTCTGCCAGTGTACTGCCCGGGCAGGAGGATAAGATTACGTTAAGCAGTACACAAATTGACAATCTGCAGGTGGATACACAGGTAACTCTCCACGCCCTTATTAACGGTGGAGAAGCAGAAGGAATAGAATGGGAGTATACCAGCTCGGATAGTGCCGTTGCCACCGTAAATGCAAATGGTATCGTTACGGCGCTTAAACCCGGGGAGACCATTATTACCTGTCGAAAAAAGGAAGATATGGATAATACTATCGAAGGCACCTGCAAGATTACGGTAATCAAAGCGGATGTGGATATAGGTAAGCTGACCATTCCTCAGTTGGAATCCATTACCTATAATCCCAAGGCTGTGTTGGGAGATATAGCTTTGCCGGATGGCTATCGCTGGGTAAATCCGGAAACGACGCCTATCGTAAAACAGGCTGCCTATGCGGCGGAATATAATATAGACGACAGCAGATATAACAGTATAGTGCTGGATGTTCCATTAACCGTAAATAAAGCAGTTCCTGAGATAACTGCACCTACAGGCCTGCAGGGAGGGGCGGCAAGAGAACTGTCCAGTGTGCAGCTTCCCCAGGGCTATTATTGGATGGAACCTGCTCAATTATTGCCCAATAAGATTGGGACAGCAACCTTTCTTGCAGGTTACAACCCGGATATAGATAATTATGAAGCGGCGGAAAATATCAGCCTTACGG
>JBNMJJ010000077.1:0-8956 GCA_050873745.1 Lachnospiraceae bacterium
AGTGAAGGTAGAAGCCTTAAAAAAGGTATCTTTTTCCCTGGAAAAAGGCGAATTTGCGGCCATAATCGGTGAGTCCGGTTCCGGCAAAAGTACGCTGCTTAACTGTATCGGAGCCTTGGACAATCCGACTTACGGTAAGGTGTATATGGACGGACAGGATTTATTTTACATGAGAGAGGAAGAAAGAACGATTTTCAGAAGAAGAAATATCGGTTTTGTATTCCAGTCCTTTCAGTTAGTGTCGGAGCTGACGGTGGAGCAAAACATCATGTTCCCCCTTCTTCTGGATTATCGAAAAGCCAGGCAGGAGGAGCTGGAGGAAATTTTGGAGGTATTGGGACTGGCTGACCGGCGGCATCATCTGCCCAGCCAGCTATCCGGCGGGCAGCAGCAGAGGGTGGCCATCGGCCGTGCCCTGATGACTAAACCGAAGCTGATTCTGGCGGATGAGCCGACCGGAAACCTAGATTGCCAAAACAGCCAGGATGTTATCGATTTGCTTACACAGGCTTCCCGGCGTTATCAGCAAACCATTTTGATGATAACGCACAATCAGAACCTGACGGCTTCCACAGACCGGGTTATGCGGGTATCCGACGGAATCCTGACTGATTTAGGAGGGAAAAACAATGAAAAGTTATCTTGACCTGATACCTGTTTCCGCAAAAGTACATCGAAAACAGACCCGTATGACAAGGCTGTGCATTGTGATTTCGATTTTTCTGATTTCTGCCATTTTTGGTATGGCGGAAATGTTTCTGCAAAGTCAGAAGGAGCAGGCAATACGGGTGGACGGAGCCTGGCATGCGGCCTTTATAGGGTTGGAGGAAGAACAGATTGCGCTGATTAAGGCAAGGCCACAAGTCAAAACCGGCGCCTTCTATGGGGTGACCAACTATAGGCTGGATATGGACTATACAATAGAGGGAACCCAGACCGTACTTTGTGGTTTTGACCAAAGTTTTTTGGAACTGTTTCCCGGAATACGTCTGCTGGAGGGAAATTTTCCCGAAAAAGAAGATGAAGCGCTGGTTTCAAAAAGCGTGGGAGACCGACTGAACATGGCTGTGGGAGAATGGCTGGAGTTGATGACGCCCCAGGGAAGTTTGGAGGTTCAAATCAGCGGTTTTGTGGAAGATACTGCCACCATGCAAAAGCGTGATGCTTTTGGAGTATTTATGGATACCCAGACCTATCTTTCCCATTTTCAGGAGGCAACGCTGAAAAAAGATTTTGTTTATTATGTGGAATTTGCACCCGGATGCAGGATTCAGAAGACCCTTGAGGAGATAAAAGAACAGTTGGACATTCCAGAGGAGGCAGTGGCAGAAAATGCAAAGTTACTGGGGGTGCTTATGCAGAGCAAGGATAATTCTATTTTGAAGCTGTATTTTGTGGCCTTTATTCTTGCGGTGCTGGTTGCTTTTTCCGGAATGCTGATGATTTTAGGCAGTCTGAACAGTAACGTGGCGCAGAGGACGGAATTTTTTGGTTTAATGCGCTGTCTGGGGGCAACCAGAAAGCAGGTACGGCAGTTTGTACGAAAAGAAGCCCTTTCCTGGTGCCGTAGGGCCATACCTATAGGGCTTATTCTCAGTACGGTGGTGATTTGGATTCTTTGTCATATGCTTAAGACCATAAGCCCCACCTGGTTTGGGGATATGCCAGGTTTTGGCGTTAGCTGGATTGGCCTGGCAGCGGGCATCCTAATCGGTCTTTTAACGGTTCTTGCAGCAAGCCGAACTCCGGCGAAAAAAGCCTCAGGGGTTTCACCGCTGGCGGCGGTTGTGGGCAATGCGAATATGGTCTTTAGGGTAAAACGGGCGGCAAATACCCGGCTGTTTCCGATAGAAACGGCCCTGGGAATCCATCATGCAGTGGGAAGCAAAAAGAATCTTTTTCTGATGACGGCTTCCTTTGCCTTTAGTATTATTCTGTTTTTGAGTTTCAGTACAGGCGTTGATTTTATGCAGCATGCGATTACACCGCTGCGGCCTTATACCCCGGATGTGTCGGTGGTCAGCAAAAGCAATGGCTGTGATATACCGGATGAGTTATTTACAGAATTGAAGGCAAAGCCTTTCGTGAAACGAATTTTTGGACGCAGCTTTGCCTATGATTTACCAATGAGGCTTCATGGGGAAAATAAAAAAGCAATGCTGATTTCTTATGAGGAGCATCAATTTGGCTGGGCAGAAGGGGATTTGCAGGAAGGAAGTATGCCGCGAAGCGGCAGGCAGCAAAGCGATGGTCAGCAGAGCGGTATGGAAAGGGTCAAAAACGGCGAAGGGGTTTTGCTGGTTGAACAACCGGGATTTTCAGCGGCAGTAGGTGATGAAATTGAGATAGAAACGAAGCTTGGGGTACAAAAAGTAACCGTAGCAGGAAGATTAAGTTATGCGCCTTTTTCCAGCGGAGAGGGGACAGGCACCCTTATCTGCTCGGAAGAGTTGTTTCGTCAATTAACGGGAGAAAAGGGATATACGATTCTGGATATTCAGTTAAAGGAGCAGGCCGACAGCATAGTGGAAGAAATCCGAAGTATTGCGGGAGAGAATTATGATTTTTCCGATTCAAGGGCGAGCAACAGGGAAGTGAGGGCCGTTTATTTTTCCTTTGCGCTGTTTACCTATGGTTTTCTGGCAATCGTTGCGCTGATTGCGGTGTTTAATATTATCAACAGTATGGGCATGAGTGTATCGGCAAGAATATATCAGTATGGAGCAATGCGGGCCATTGGCGCCGGTATCCGTCAGCTTAAATTCATGGTTGCGGCGGAAGCCTTTACCTATCTTATCTGCGGCCTGATTGTGGGCCTGGGGGCAGGGCTGCCTCTGCACCGATTTTTGTATCAGAAGATGATTACCGACAGGTGGGGAGATATATGGAGTATGCCGGTTGCCGAATGCTGTATCATTGCTTCGGTGATGCTCGTTTCTGCGATAATGGCAATCGCCTGGCCGGTTCGCCGGATTGCCAGGCTGTCCGTTGTGGAAACCATCAGGTCGCTTTAGAAGCGCAGGCCGGGGAGAGAATGGTTCCGCTGCTGCTTGTGCTGCCTGGAGTCGCTGACATTCTGTTTTTCTTTCATGATGGGCATAGGGAAAATTATTCTTCTTGTATGCCCATTTGATACCTGATTGTTGTAGTAATTTGAGGATTTTATGGAAACATTGGGCATAGAGGGAAAAATTGATTTCCTCTGCCCGGAAATTTACTACTTTCTGGGCAGAGGGATAGAACAAAATTCTCTTTGCCCAAAAGAGGACTTTGGGGTACAAAATCAGCCTGATATAGTCAGGGAATTGGGCAGGGCATACGGTTTTTTGCCGTACTGCCCATTTTTATTGAAAAATAAGTTTGTTCCATATATAGATGGGCTTTTGGTGCAGTCCAACTTTTTCTAAAGAATAATCTGCCGATAAATGAAGTGTAAGCCAATAAAGGAAGGGGAAAATGAAAATGGCAGTCAGCAGAATTGGAGCAGCATATGGAATGGAATTTGAAGCAGGAAGAACAGAAAAAAAGAGCCGGGAGGAGAGAACTTCATTCGATGACGAGCTGAAGCAGAAGGCCAAAAAGGAAACCGAAACGAAAACGGATATTATGGTGAAAGCGGATGGTTCAAGGGTGCTTGTCATGACCGTGAAGGTTGGAGGTATGGAAACAACAACGGGCCTGGAAATTTCCAGACCCACGAATTGGCAGAATGATTGTTCTAAAGAAGGCAGTGACAATCGTATGTCCGGTGGGGAAAGGGAGGCGGCCATTCCCCTGGACAGGCAGGAATTTCACGCTTCAAATGGTCAGTTCATGCCAGGACGGTAAAAACTTGAAAAGGAGACACTAATGAATATCAAAATGAGCGACCATATAGGTGCATTACATATGAATGTGAGGACCGGAGAATGGAGTATAGTGGGTGCATCCGATGAAATGAATAAAGAATTTAATCATAAGATGAAGAATAATACAATCCATTGTGACCGGGATAAGTTCACAAATGGAACTTATGCTCCTTTGGAAGTGGAAGGTGTGGCGATAACAAGCGAAAATTATGCGGATTTTAGAAAGCCCACCGGGGTCATGCCAAAGCACTGTTACGGAACCGATTATGGGCATAAACAGGATGAAAAAATTCAGCAGAAACTGAAAGAGGATTATCCGGCCCGGACTGCTTCAAAAGAGGAATGGAAGGCTTTTTTTAAAGACTGCTGCAAAGACATGAGGGTAATTCTCGCACAGGAGAGAAAGACGACCGGCCTGGATGCAGAGGATAATAAACAGATTATTTTAGATACTTATGAACGGTTCAGAATGGCAAACTCAGTAATGGCTAATTTAGGATGCAATGAAGAAGGGAAAAAACTAGCAAGGCAACATGGGTGGCAGGATGGACAGGATATAGACTGGGTGTACTATAATGCTGATTTTTATTATCATTCAGAGGAATTAAGAAATTGCTTCAAAGAAGCCGCACAGGAGATGGCAAAAGAATGGGAATGTGGTGAGATTGATACCACAAAGCGTGATAAAGATACTCTGGCAAACTATAGCAGCAGCTTTCATGAAGTATGGAAAAATGGCAGCCAATACGGTATAAGAATATGCAGCATGCTGGAGGTGTCGGCACAACCGCCGGAAGGTTTTAGCCTGTTTTTCAGAGAGTTTATGGGAGAAAATGAGCATAGGGGAATCGTACAGGCAGGAATGGAAGGCAGCATAGAGGTTAAGAAAGAAATCGTTTTTGATGTTTTTGGGATATATGACCAGCGGCCTCAATTCTATCCTTTAAGAGAGCTTTTAGAGGATGCTGTTAATGGAGACAGTGCATTTGGAAGATATTTAGAGAACTTCGACATTCATACCAGATATTATGGAACGGTGCAGATGCGATAGGAGCCAGGGAGGTGAGGGGGCACATCAGTATCAGAAGAGATTTTTAAATATTTGTTTGCAATGCGGGCAGACTTACAGTAAGATAAAGCTATAAAGGAAGGAGCGGTTATGATGACCTTGCTTAAGGAAAAAGCAGTTGAAATGATAGAACGTATACCGGATGATGATATGTCTTATGTGATTAATATACTTCAGAATCTGGAAGCTATGTCCGTTAGAAAAACGGCGGACAGGGAACGTGCGGCAGCAGGATTGCAGAATATATTGAAAATGGAAAAACGGTTACCTGAGGATTTTAATCCGGATAGAGAGCTTCAGGAGGCGAGGGAAGAAAAATATGGTAATCTTAGTTGACACAAACATTCTCGTAGATGTGTTGATGAAACGGGAGCCATATAGGAAGAATGCTGAGGAAATTCTGACAAAGTGCGCATCAAGGGAGGTTATTGGGTATCTTGCAGCCCACAGTTTACCGAATCTGTTTTATATTTTGAGAAAAGCATACAGTCAGGAGGAACGCAGGACATTTATTAAAGATTTATGCAGCATTTTCTGTATTTCTGATTTAACAGCAAAGAAAATTCTTGTGCGCAGGCATCTCAGATGGGATGCCTTTTTCATAGAGAAAAATACATTTGCCGTTAAAGAACGCCCCGAAAAAACCAACCGAAAAAAACACTTTACAACACGAAAGAAATCGTATACAATAATGCAAAGATAAAAAACAGAAGAACCAAGCAGACAAAGGTGTCGAAGAACTCACTTGAGGTGGGTCTCTTTGACGCCTTTTTTGTGGTACTGGAAAAAGCCAGGGCGAAGAAAGGAAAACTATGGTCAAGTATGTATTTGTCACCGGAGGCGTGGTGTCCGGTCTGGGGAAAGGAATTACGGCCGCCTCTCTGGGAAGGCTGTTAAAAGCCAGAGGCTATCATGTAACCATGCAGAAGTTTGACCCCTATATCAATGTGGACCCGGGAACCATGAATCCCATCCAGCACGGAGAGGTTTTCGTTACCGATGACGGAACGGAAACGGATTTGGATTTGGGACATTACGAGCGTTTCATTGATGAAAGTCTGGATAAGAACTCCAACGTGACCACAGGAAAAATTTACTGGTCCGTATTGAATAAAGAAAGACACGGTGATTACGGCGGAGGAACGGTACAGGTGATTCCCCATATCACCAATGAAATTAAGGAACGGTTCTACCAGCCAAAATCCCCCGAGGAGGAAACCATTTCCATCATTGAGGTGGGAGGTACCGTGGGAGATATTGAGAGCCAGCCCTTTTTAGAAGCCATCCGCCAGTTTCAGGCTGAGAAAGGAAGGGAAAATGCCATCCTGATTCAGGTGACCTTGATTCCCTATCTAAAGGCTTCCGGGGAGATGAAAACCAAACCCACCCAGATGAGCGTAAAGGAGCTTCAGAGCATGGGAATCTGGCCGGATATTCTGGTGTGCCGCTCAGACTATCCCATTGAAGAAAAAATGCGAGAGAAAATCGCCCTGTTCTGCAATGTAACAAAAGAACATGTACTGCAGAATCTGGACGCTCCCTCCCTTTACGAGGTTCCCCTGATGCTGGAAAAAGAGCGGCTGGCCCAGGCGGTCTGCTCCTGTCTGAAGCTGCCCTGTCCTGAACCGGATTTGTCGGACTGGAAGCAGATGATTGAGGATTTACATCAGTCCAGGCAGGCAGTAACCATTGCCATAGTGGGAAAATATGTGGCCCTTCATGATGCCTACTTAAGCGTGGCGGAAGCCTTGAAGCATGGGGGCATTGCCAACAGGACAGAGGTAAAAATCCGCTGGATTGATGCGGAGGACTTAACCCCTGACACCCAGGAAGAATATCTTCATGACGTGGACGGCATTCTGGTTCCGGGTGGCTTTGGCACCAGGGGAGTAGAAGGAAAAATTCTGGCTATTCAGTATGCCAGGGTAAACCGGATTCCCTTTCTGGGCATCTGCCTGGGAATGCAGATGGCTATTGTGGAGTTTGCCAGAAACGTTCTGGGCTTAAAGGAGGCAGCCAGTATAGAGCTGGAGCCGGATACGCCCCACCCGGTAATTGCCCTTATGCCGGAGCAGCAGGGAGTAGAGGATTTAGGCGGCACGTTGAGGCTGGGCTCATACCCCTGTGTGCTGAAGCCGGACACTTTGGCCTGCCGTCTTTATGGCAGTAAGGAAATTGCAGAGAGGCACAGACATCGCTACGAAGTAAACAACGCATACCGCAGACAACTGGAAGAAGGGGGAATGTGTTTTTCCGGCCTGTCGCCGGAGGGACGCATAGTGGAGATGCTGGAAATAGAAAACCACCCATTTTTTATTGCTACCCAGGCCCATCCCGAATTTAAATCCAGACCCAATCATGCCCACCCATTGTTTAAGGGATTGATTAAGGCAGCGGGAGAAAGAATAAACGAGCTGCACATGCAGCGGATAGGAGAGAGACTATGAGGCAGGAAAATTATAGAAGCCGGGAAGGATACCGCCCTCAGGGACTTTATCATCCCCAGTGGGAGCACGACAACTGCGGTATCGGCGCTATCGTGAATATTCAGGGAATGGCTTCCCACAGCATTGTGGATGACGCTTTAAAAATAGTAGAAAATCTGGAACACAGGGCAGGTAAGGACGCCAAAGGAGAAACCGGAGACGGAGTAGGAATCCTGACCCAGATTTCCCATAAATTTTTCAAAAAGGTCTGCGCCGACGAAGGAATTGCCATCGGAGAAGAAAGAGAATATGGGGTGGGAATGTTTTTCTTTCCCCAGAATGAATTGAAGCGCAGCCAGGCCAAAAAGATGTTTGAAATTATCGTGGAAAAGGAAGGCCTGAAATTTTTGGGCTGGCGCAGGGTGCCCGTTTACCCCCAGGTGCTGGGCCAGAAGGCGCTTGATTGTATGCCGGTGATTTTGCAGGCCTTTATTGAAAAACCAAAAGAAGTGGAGAAGGGCCTGGAATTTGACCGGAGGCTCTATGTGGTACGAAGAGTTTTCGAGCAGAGTACGGACAACAGCTATGTACCTTCCTTATCCAGCAGAACCATTGTATACAAAGGAATGTTTCTGGTGGGACAGTTAAGAACCTTCTTCAAAGATTTGCAGGATGAGGATTATGAATCCGCTATTGCCATGGTACACTCCCGTTTTTCCACCAATACCAATCCAAGCTGGGAAAGAGCCCATCCTAACCGTTTCATGGTACATAACGGGGAAATCAATACCATCAAGGGAAATGCAGATAAGATGTTGGCCAGGGAGGAAACCCTTTACAGCGAGAAATTTACGGCAGAAGAAATGACCAAGGTTCTTCCCGTGGTCAACACCAGCGGCTCCGACTCGGCTATGCTGGATAATACCCTGGAATTTCTGACCATGAGCGGTATGGAGCTGCCCCTGGCGGCTATGATTGCCATTCCCGAGCCCTGGAGCCACAACGACACCATTTCCCAGGAAGGAAAGGATTTTTACCAGTATTATGCTACCATGATGGAGCCCTGGGACGGTCCTGCGTCCATTCTTTTCTCCGACGGGGATGTGATGGGAGCCATTCTGGACCGGAACGGTCTTCGCCCTTCCCGCTACTATATCTGTGATGACGGCAGGCTGATTCTGTCCTCTGAGGTAGGTGTACTGGAGGTGGACGAAGCCCATATTTTGAAGAAGGAAAGGCTTCATCCGGGAAAGATGCTTCTGGTAGATACCCGTCAGAAGAGGGTGATTTCGGATGAAGAATTGAAGGAATATTATGCGAAAAAAGAGCCCTACGGAGAATGGCTGGACTCCAACCTGATTCATCTGGGGGATTTGAAGATTCCCAACGAGAAGGTTCCTGCCGTTACAGAAGAGGAAAGAGTAAGGCTGCAGAAGGCCTTTGGCTATACCTATGAGGAATACCGAAACGGTATCTATTCCATGGCTTTAAACGGAACAGAGCAGATTGGAGCTATGGGAACGGATACCCCTCTGGCGGTGCTGTCCAGGGAATATCAGCCCTTATTCTACTATTTTAAACAGCTTTTTGCCCAGGTGACCAATCCGCCTATC
>JBNMJJ010000078.1:0-8813 GCA_050873745.1 Lachnospiraceae bacterium
GTAAAGAGGTGGGAATCTGGATGAAGTCGATTCCCCGCAGATAGGTAGCCGCCGCAAATCCGGTTAAATCTCCCACCACTCCGCCGCCCAGAGCAACCAGCATATCCTTACGTTCAAAATGGTTTTCAATCAAAAAGCTATACAGCTTTCTTACTGTGTCTAAAGTCTTGCTTTCTTCGCCTGCCGGAAAGGAAAATACCTCTACCTGCTTTGCCAGAAAGGTCAGTATCCTTTTCACTTCTTGGGCATACAGCTTTTCTACCTGAGAATCGGTTACAATGCAGAGACGTTTATTCCCCGTTTCCAGCGTCTCCAGCTCTCCTGCCAGGGCCGTAAAATCCTTCTCCATCACAATATGGTAGCAGGGCTTCTTATTATATAAATCTTCCAGGCGTTTACTAATATCTTCATCCATTCCAAAGCGTTTACACCTTCTCAAAAAAGACTTCCCGCCACTGGCAGGAAGCCTCTTCCTTAATTATGTATCGACGGTACATCGAATGAACCGCTTAAAATTTCCTGAAAATCTCCGGAAATATCCACACTGGCGGGAGTGATGATAAAGATATAATGGGAAATCTTCTGCAAGTTGCCGCTGATAGCGTAGCAGGAACCGGAAGTAAAATCGATAATTCTCTGTGCAACATCCACTTCAATTCCCTCCAGATTCAACACCACCGTCCTGTTGGCCAACAGGGTTTCCGTAATCTCCCTGGCATCCTCCACCGAAGTAGGCTTAATGACACATACTTCCATCCCTGAGCCGCCGATTTTCCTGGGCTGCTGTCTGATGGGAGCTACCCGGGCGGGCATCTTCCTTACCTTCTCTTCCTCATAGCCGGTATCTGCCTTTGAAGCAGAACCTCTGCTCTCCTTTGGGTCTTCGTCATCTAAATAATCGTCGTCCTCATAATAGTCGTCGTTATCTTCATCATTTAGCTTCATTATTTTTAAAAAGTTGTCCAATGCACTCATATAAAACAGCTCCTGTTCATATTATATCCCATAGTTACGTTCTCCAAAGATTCCTGTTCCTACCCGGACATAGTCTGCCCCCTCTTCTATGGCTACCTGATAATCCCCGGTCATACCCATGGACAAAAACTCCATGTTAATATTATCAATGTTTTTCTTGCTTATGTCAACAGATAATTCTTTCATGGCTTTAAAATACCTGCGGTTTTCCTCCCCGTTTTCCACATAGGGAGCCACCGTCATCAGGCCCTTCACCCGGACAGAGCCCAGGAGACTAATCTGCCGGAGCAGCTTTTCACAGTCTGTGGGAGAAACTCCGTATTTGGATTCCTCATCGGCTATATTTATTTCAATTAAAATGGGCATGATTATCCCCTTTTTGGCCGCTTCTTTATTAATTTCCTCCGCCAGCCGCAAAGAATCCACGCTGTGAATAAGGGCCACCTTATCGATAATATACTTTACCTTGTTTCTTTGTAAATGGCCAATCATATGCCAGCGGATGTCTGCTGGCAGCGCCTCATACTTTTCCAGAATTTCCTGTACCTTATTTTCCCCAAAATCCCGGATACCGCAGTCGTAGACCCGTTTAATATCACCGATTGGCTTCGTCTTGCTTACGGCAATCAAAGAGGCCCTTTTCCCCTCCTTCTTCCGGCTGGCTTCTTCTATCTTCTGCAATACACTCTTTACATTATCCTCTACCATTTTTACCTCACATATGATATGTATTTAATGAAAAAACTCGTCTTCACTCACCGTTTCCGCATCCAGTACAATATAATCATATTCAATCAGGCCGTACTCCGTATTGGAGCGGATGATGGAATATTCCTCGTTCTGGTATAAAATCTGAATCTGTTTAAAATCAGCATAGCCTTTATTTTTATTATAAACCCCGACCAGCGTTCCTTTTTGGGATATGGTATGGATTTCTGATGAATCCAGCTTCTTCAACCGGTCTCCAATTTCCAAATCGGGGCTGTCAATATAATAATTTCCCTCTTCTTTATTATAAATGCTGACGGGGACGAAGACACCAATCTGGTTTCCATCCTCATCATAGACTTCCTTCAATACCCCCTGCTCACCGTTTGCACCGCTTTTAGATACATAATCCTCCGGAATCATATAGAAGTCTTTTTCCACGATAGCGGAGTTAGGCACCTTCAGGCCGCTCTCCTCCTCCAGCACCAGCTCAATATCCACGAACCGGTCGGTACAGAAGGTAATCATGGAATTATTAAAGGTAAGCTGAACATAGGTTTCGGCATCCTTATTGGTGAAGGAACTCACCTTTGCCCAGGAGGTATACTGATTTTTCAGAAACTTCACCTTAATCCATTCTTCCTCCAGCAAAAACTGGGCTCTCTCCGGGTCCGTTTTGATGATGAGGGACCAGTTTTCACTGGTAACCAGCTTATAAATCGGCTCTCCCTGGCTTACCAGCTCATTGCTGATTAGCTGATTTTTCTTATAATCCGTCTTTTTTAAAATATCCTCCGTAATGGACGAAGGCTCAAAGTCTTCATAACCGTCATAGGAATAAACCACTATTCCCGACGAGGGCGAATTGCATACATTGATTAAGCCGCTTTCTCCGGAACGGTTCAGCTTCTCCAGATTCGCCAGAATATTAGCATTAGCCTGCTTGTATGCCGTACCTTCAATGGCATATTTGAAATCGTAAACACTGGAAAAGCTTCTGGAATCAAAATCTCCCTTATATTCCATAATATCACTGCGAATCTCATTCAGGTCTGTCTCATCCAGAGAATTCTCACCCATGCTCTGTTCTTCAATAATATCCTGGAGACGCCCTCCCTCATCTACGGTGCAGACCATCTTTCCCGCCCCTATTCTGGTGCCCTCTCTGACATAATAGTTCAGATAACCTGCATAGGAGCTGTCTACGATTACCTCTTCCCGAAGGGCAAGTCCGGTATATACGTTCTCCACATACAGGGAGCCGGTCTTCACCTGATACCCGGATACATGCTTCGTGGTGAAATACATAAACATACAAATCAAAATATAAACCAGTATAACACCGAAGAAAATCATTCCCAGATTAATGTTAAGCGGTTTTTTATATTGTCGTATATTATTCGAATTTCGATTTGCCAAAGCAGACCTCCAAAAAATCAACGCTACATTTTATTTGTCCTTCAAAAAAGGGACTGTTTCCACAGCCCCTTATGTATTCAATATCTATATTGCAAAAGACTTATAAGGATACAATTACCTTTGATTTGATGCTGTCGTTAATATCCTTCTCATCGCAGGATACACTCAATACAAAATCAACCCCAAACTGCTCGCTCAGCTTCTCCAGCCTTTCTACAGCCGCTGTAATATCGCTGCCTTCCAGCTTCGCAATCTTAAGAAAGCTGTCAAAGTACATCTGCTGTAAATCATGGTCCTGAGAAATGATTCCGCAGACAAAGCCGATAAATTCATCGCTGTTTCCAAAAGAAAAATCAGAAACATCAATTAAACGAACCTTATTATTCAGTTCAAACATCTGTTTGGTACTCTTGTCTAAATATACGATGTTACCCGAAACGTTTCTTACTTCACTATTCACTTTGTCTAGCAAATACTTTGTTTTGCCCTTTCCCTTCTGACCTACAATCAACTGAACCATTGGTAATCCCTCCTAAAGTAAAATAAAGTTGCGCATGATTCCCTTTACGGCTCATTCGTAACCTATAATTATTATAGTGGATAACCCGTTAAAAAACAACCTTTAATTATAGATTTCTTCTAACATATCCACCATTTCTTCATACATAATCTTACGCTCGGATGACCTTAATATGACAGAAATATAAGGATTGCCCGCCGTATCTTTGCTCAGGATAATCAGACAGTTGCCCGCCGCATTGGTGGTTCCTGTTTTTCCGCCAATCACCGTTACCTTATTCGGCGCATTATAGTCCCCCCTGAGGAAAAGATTGGTGGTGGAAAAAGACATCTCCTTTTCCTTGCCCTCACCGTCCTGGTAAACCGTTTCGTAATTGTTCATATGAATGATTTCCCGAAACATTTCATACTGTATTGCCTCATTAAAAATCAGATACAGGTCATAGGCTGTGGTATAGTGATTATCGTCGGAAAGGCCGCTGGGATTCACGAAGTTACTGTTGGTAGCTCCCAGGCTTTTGGCCTCCTCGTTCATCATCCGGGCAAATTCTTCCACACTGCCTGCCACATGCACGGCAATAGCGTTGGCGGCATCATTGGCAGAATTAATCAATAAAGCGTGAAGGGCCTGATTGAGGGTAAGGGTATCCCCCGGTTTCAGTCCGCAAAGGGTTGCTCCCGGTTCATTGATAATGGATGCCTCAGTAACCGTTATCATATCCTCAGGATTGGCATTTTTCAAGGCCACAACAGCGGTCAATACCTTGGTAATGCTGGCAGGATACAGCCGCTCATGAAGATTTTTGGCATAGATAATGTTTTTGCTGTTCACGTCAAACAGGGCTGCCGCCGACGCCTCCGACATATCTACGGAAGTTCCTGCGGTAACGTCTGCATTTCCGACGCAAAGGGCATCCGCAAATGCCGCCATCTTAACCTCCTGGTTAAGGCTGGTCACCTGAAAAGCCGAAACATCATTATTCTCTTTGTAGGAAAAGGGTACTTTCACCGCACCGCAGCCAGACAGCCATAAAGCTGCAATCAAAATCATGGCTGCCGCTCTCTTATTTGTACATTTCACGCCACTCAAGGTCTCCTCTATCAAGGGATTTAATCAAAAGCTCCGCCGTTGCCAGATTGGTCGCCAAAGGAATACTGTAGGTATCGCAGATACGCACAATATTGTTTACATCCGGCTCATGTGACCTGGAGGTTAAAGGGTCCCTTAAAAAAATCACCAAATCAATCTGATTGTGTTCAATCTGCGCACTGATTTGCTGTTCTCCGCCCAAATGTCCCGCCAAATACTTATGAATGGAGAGATTCGTTACTTCCTCTATTAATCTTCCTGTGGTTCCTGTTGCAAAAAGCTCGTTTCTGGACAAAATTCCCCTGTATGCAATACAAAAATTCTGCATCAGTTTTTTCTTTGCATCGTGTGCAATTAAAGCAATGTTCATGTTGTCAACCCCTCCGACTTTCCTTCCGTTCTTAATATTTTTTTGCCTGCAGACGTACATTCAATACAATCCCCATCGCTATATACAGACTTACCATAGAGGTCAGCCCATAGCTGACGAAGGGGAAGGGGATGCCCGTATTCGGCAAAAGTCCCGTAGCCACAGACATATTCAAAAAACTCTGAAAGCCTACCAATGCCGCCACCCCACAGGCAATAATAGAACCTGCCAGGTCCTTTGAGTTCCTGGCAATCAGAAGACATTCTACGGCAATCAGAACAACCAGTAAAATGACGGCAAAAGCCCCCACAAACCCCAGTTCTTCTCCGATTACAGCATAGATAAAATCTGTCTGAGGCTCAGAAATAAAGTTTCCGTTCTTTACCGAAGCAATCACATTATTGTTCAGACCTTTTCCCCATAACTGGCCTGAACCGATTGCGGTAATCGAGTTGAGCTGCTGATAGGCAGTTGAGTCTGCATATTTTTCCGGCTGCAGCCAGGCCAGAATTCTCTGTGCCTGATAACCATGGATAATATCCTGTTCCGGCTGCAGAATCAAAACCAGAAGTATCACCATAGAAGGAATGGTAACCGACAATACTCCTGCCACGATTTTAAAACTTAATCCCCCCACGAAAAACATGGTGCTGAAAATCACCACTATCATAATGGTGGTAGATAAATCCGGCTGTTTATAAACCAGAAACAGCGGTATCCCTATCAACAGAAGGGATACTCCCAAAAATCTGACCGTATTCAGCTCTTCTCTATACTTCATAATAAACTGTGCATAGAATAAAATCAATAAAATTTTCGCCATTTCCGAAGGCTGGAACTGAATGCCCAGAATATTCACCCAACGCTGTGCGCCGCCCACATTTACGCCAAAAAGAAGCACCGACAGCAGCAAAAAAATATTTCCCGCATACAAAAACCAGTAAAAATACAGAATCAGGGAATAATCCATGAAGGACAGAACAATCATAATAACGATTCCTGCGCACATTCCCAATAGCTGCCGGTCCATCAAATCGCTTTTAGCGCTTCCCACTGCCAGAACGCCGATAGAAGAAAGGGCAATCACATATATAATTAATTTAAAATCGTAATCCTTCAGTTTGTATTGTCTAAACATATTTTCCTTCTCATCATGTAAAAACTTATTCTCTCATATCCAGGATAGGAATACAAGCGTATAAGGAAGGCTTTCTGCTGCTTCTTCCTCTTTTCTGATTCTTTTTCAGCACAATTTCCATGTTATCTACATCGATGCTCATGTACTTGGATATGGATTTTACCAAATCCACCTTAATTCTTTCCATTACCTCCGGCGAACAGTTAATCCGGTCGGAAATCAACAGTATTTTCAGTCTGTCCTTTGCTACTTCACTGGAACTTTTTCTGGAAAACAATTTAAATTTTTTCATCTTAATCACCTGCCCTTTCTACTTCAACTTTTCATTCTTATGAAAGATTCCAGACACCCTGGTCCAGAATGAAAAAGTCTGGTATAGCTCCATGGGAATTTCTTTCCCGGTGACTCTAAGTGAAATATCCCGATAGGCCCTGCCCGCAAGAGAGGATGTTTCCACCAGCGGCTCGCCCTGGTTTGTGGAAATGACCACCTGCTCATCATCAGGGATAACGCCTATCAGCGGAACCGCAAGAATATCGACTACATCCTCCGGAGACATCATATCTCCCCGCTTGACCAAATCCGGCCTCATGCGGTTTAACAACAAATCCATCCTGCCTATTCCCTGGGCCTCCAAAAGCCCGATAATCCTGTCTGCATCCCGGATGGCCGAAACCTCCGGCGTGGTAACGATAATGGCTCTGTCTGCCGCTACCACCGCATTCTTAAATCCCTGTTCGATTCCTGCCGGACAATCCAGGAGAATATAATCGAACTGGGGCCTCAAAAACTCTATCAGCTTAAGCATCTGAGGCTCGTTTACTGCCGTCTTGTCTCTGGTTTGTGCAGAGGGAAGAAGGTACAGGCCGGGATAACGCTTATCCCTGATTAACGCCTGCTTCACCCTGCAGTTGCCCTCCACCACGTCCACCAGATTATAGACGATTCTGTTCTCCAGGCCCATGACCACATCCAGGTTTCTCAGGCCAATGTCCGTATCAATCATGACTGCCTTTTTTCCCAGTGAGGCCAGGCCGCTTCCCAAATTTGCTGTGGTAGTGGTTTTACCCACACCGCCTTTTCCGCTTGTAATGACAATAACTTCACACATATCCACTTTCCTCCGTAAACAGATGAATATTGTCCTCTGGCATTTTCTTAAAATGGCAGAAATTCCAGCAATTCTTTGGTAATCGTTTCCATAACAATATGAGAATCTTTTACATATGCTATTTTCGGTTGTACCTTGGGTCTGATTCCCCATTTGGGCTTATCCTTTGGTCTGTATCGAAAGTCCCCGATTTTGATTTTTTCGGGAGACATTTCCAGCGCAACAATATAGTGTCCCTCTTCTCCTCCGAAGCCTGCATGAGCTTCCCCATACAGTCCTCCTATAATCACAATATCCTTAGTGGAAGTCACTGCACAGCCCGGGTAGACATCCCCCAGGATGACCACGCTGGACTCCGCTTCGATTTTTTGTCCGTTTTTCAACGTACCTCTGTAAAAGCGGCCGAAGTTGCCGGAGTGCTGCATGTCCACTTTCTGGATTGCCTTAATAAACGTTTTGTTGGTCTCTTCATTTTTTCCGATGATGCAGACAATCTTAAGATCAGAATTATCCTGTATGGTCTGGACCAGTTGTCTCTCCTCATTTTCCTCCAGTTTTCTACCTTCCACACAAAGAGCCATCCTTGCATCCCGGAAAAAATTTCTGCTCTGCTGAAATTTCTCCGCAACCTCTTCCAAAAGCTGCGGCATATCCAAATCGGAATTCAAATAAAGGGTAATTCCGTTTGGAAAGCTCTTTATCATAATATTTCCCTTCATATATCCTCCATAGTTCCTCCTTAATCTCCACCTGCCGCTGAAACATCGGGAATATTGGCCGTTCCGGACAACAACTCATCCTCTTCCTGGAGACCAAAATAATACTGGTAGATGTCTCTGGTTAAATTGGCAGCATAATTGGATGTATAGCCATTGGCAATTCGTGTAGTCACCGTAATTTCAGGCTTATCGTAAGGTGCATAGCTGACGAACAGGGCGTGGTTTGCACGCTTACGGCTTTCTTCCGCCGTACCCGTCTTTCCTGCCACGGCAACCTGCAAATCACTGTAGTCCGTTCTTTTCTGCACTACCTGGCGCATTCCCTGCTTTATGGAGCTCCAGGTAGAAGCCTTAAGCTCCAGTTGGTTACGCACCTTGGGACTAAAATCTTCCAAAAGCTGGTCATTGGAATCCGTCACCTTATCGATAAGGCTTAACTCATAGCAGGTTCCTTCATTGGCAATGGTGGTAATATATCTTGCCAGGCCAACGGTAGTAAAGTTGTTCTTACCCTGGCCGATAGCGGATAATACGGAATAATCATTGGAAACCGCCGGTGCGGCTTCGTCAATTTCTATACCGGATTTTTCGCTTAAGCCGTACATATCGGCATATTTATAGAGATTGTCAATACCCACATCACTGTTATAGGTATCTCCCCTTACGCCAAGCCGGTATCCCACCTCATAAAAGAAGCAGTTACAGGAGTTGGCGATTCCGCCTACCACGTTCAGGTTGCCGTGGGCCCCCGGATAAATCCAGCA
>JBNMJJ010000079.1:0-8810 GCA_050873745.1 Lachnospiraceae bacterium
AAACAGATTGAGTTTGCCAAGTTATATCTCACTAACGTGGTAACGGGAAAACGTTATATTAAGAAGCTGGTGGAAGAAGGCATCGTGGACGGCTGGGACGACCCCAGGCTGGTTTCCATTGCCGCCTTGAGAAGACGGGGCTTTACCCCGGATTCCATTAAGATGTTCGTGGAGCTGTGCGGAGTCAGCAAAAGCAACTCCTCCGTGGACTATTCCATGCTGGAATACTGTATCCGGGAGGATTTGAAATTAAAGAAAGCCAGAGTGATGGCGGCGCTGGACCCCATTAAGCTGATTATTGATAACTATCCTGAGAATCAGACAGAGATGCTGGAGGTGCCCAATAATCTGGAAAATGAGGAATTGGGTGTGCGCCGGGTTCCCTTTGGAAGAGAGCTTTACATTGACCGTGAGGACTTTATGGAGGAGCCGCCTAAGAAGTATTTCCGCCTTTATCCCGGCAATGAGGTACGTCTGATGTATGCTTATTTTGTTACCTGTACCGGCTGTGTGAAGGATGAAAACGGCAAGGTTATTGAAGTACACTGTACCTATGACCCCGAAACCAGAAGCGGCAGCGGCTTTACCGGAAGAAAGGTAAAGGGAACCATCCACTGGGTACCGGCAAAAGAGGCGGTCAAGGCAGAGGTAAGGCTTTACGAGAACATTATCGATGAAGAAAAGGGTGTATACAACGAGGACGGCAGTTTGAACCTGAATCCTGATTCCATGACCGTCATGAAGGAGTGCTTCATTGAACCTGTGGTGAAGGATGCAAAGGCTTACGACAGTTTTCAGTTTGTCCGCCAGGGATATTTTTGTGTGGACAGCAGGGATTCCAGACCGGATGCGCTGGTATTCAACCGGATTGTATCCCTGAAGAGTTCCTTCGTATTGCCGAAAAAGGATTAAGGACGACAAAGGAGAAGAGGGTAAACGATGAGCGAAGCAGAGAAACTTTTTAATAAAAAATATACCTGTCCTGTATGCGACAGCGTGGTAATTGGAAAAACCGTAAAGAGCGGCAGGTCGAAGCTGCTGCGTACGGACATGGATTTGCGTAATGTGTTCGACGGAATAGAACCGCTGAAATATGAGGTTCTCGTATGCCAGAACTGCGGTTATGCTGCTCTGACCAAATTTTTTGAAGGGCTGACCACCGTACAGCAGAAGTACATTTCTGAAAAGATTACACCCAATTTTAAGCCCCTGGATGAGGAAGGGGAGGAGTTTACCTATGAGCAGGCTTTAGCCCGTTATAACGTGGCCTATGCCAATGCGGTAGTAAAAATGGCTAAAGCCAGTGAAGGGGCCTATATCTGCCTTAAGGCGGGCTGGCTTTGCCGCAGCTATAAGGAAAGTCTGGAGGCCCAGGAGCCGGTGAAGGAAGAGCTGGTTGCCAAGGCGGGAGCCATGGAAGAGGATTATCTGAAGAAAGCCTACGAGCATTTTACCAAGGCGGTGCAGAGTGAGGATTTCCCTATTTGCGGTATGGACGAGAATACGGTAGATTACCTTCTTGCCGTACTGGCTATGGAATGTGAAGATTATGGCGTCTCCTCCAAGCTGTTATCCAAGCTGATTACCTCACAGTTTTGCAGTAGCAGAGTAAAGGAAAAGGCAAGGGACGTAAAGGAAGTATTGCTTGAGCGGATGAAAGAAGAGGGAATAAAAGAGGAGTAACAGGCCAGGATGAACCAGTTGACCATTCCCCTGGAGCCGAAGGGGGAAACCCATCTGTATGAACAGATTTATCATTACATACGTTCTGAAATTATTGAGGGCAGGCTGACTCCGGGAGAGAGGCTGCCCTCTTCCCGTTCTCTGGCTCTCCATCTACAGGTATCCAGAAGTACGGTGAATCTGGCTTATGAACAGCTATTGGCAGAAGGCTATCTGGAGGCTTTTCCCTGTAAGGGTTATTTCGTCAGCAGGCTGGAGGAGGCTCTGGAGGTGGAAAAGCGGGTGATTCAACCAGGGCAGCCCCGGATGCGGGAGCAGGTTTTTCCCTACCACTTTACACCCAACGGAATCGATATGAAGGAATTTCCCTTTTCCACCTGGAGACGGATTACCAAAGAGGTTTTACAGGATGACAGACAGGAACTGTTTGCCCTGGGGCAGCCCCAGGGGGATGAGGCGTTAAGGGAGAATATCGCCCGTTATCTGTTTGCTTCCAGGGGCGTAATGTGCAGTAAGGAGCAGATTGTGGTGGGAGCGGGAAATGACTATCTGCTGATGCTTCTGCAGCTTCTGCTTCCCCAAAAGAGCAGAATCGCTTTTGAAAATCCAACTTACACCAAAGCCTATAATATTATACGGTCTCTGGGCTTTTCTACTGCCATTGTGGATATGGATGAAAATGGAATGGAGGTTAGAGAGCTGGAAAAAAGCGGAGCCAATATTGCTTATATCATGCCCTCCCATCAGTTTCCTACGGGAATCGTCACCACCGTGGGCAGAAGAAGCGAGCTGCTTAACTGGGCCAGTACGGGAGAGAATCGGTATTTGATTGAAGACGACTATGATAGTGAGTTCCGCTACCGGGGAAAGCCGATTCCTGCCCTTCAGGGGATGGATGTGAACGACCGGGTAATCTATATCGGCACCTTTTCCAAGGCGATTGCTCCGGCTATCCGAATCAGCTTTATGGTGCTGCCTTTTTCCCTGCTTGAGGTATACCAAAAAAAGGCAGGAATGATTTCCTCTACCGTTTCTCGTATTGACCAGAAGATTCTGGAAGAATTTATGGAATGCGGGGCCTTTGAACGGCATTTAAACCGGATGCGTAAGATTTACAAGGGAAAGCATGATTTGCTTTTAGAGGCCCTAAAGCCTTTCAGGGACAGGTTTGACATCCAGGGAGACCATGCAGGAAGCCATATCTTGCTCAGTGCAAAATTTCCGGTGACGGAAGAGTGGTTAAGAAAGAGGGCAGCGGAGAAGGGGGTAAAGGTCTACTGCCTTTCCGATTATATCCTGGAGAGGGAGAGGAAGGAAAAATATCCGCCTACCGTCATCCTGGGCTATGTGGGGATGGATACGGAGCTGATTCAGGAGGGAATCAGGCTGTTGGCAACGGTCTGGCTTTAATCGGTCTGACTGGAGGAGGCTGCCTGTAAGGGGAAGTTTTCTGCAAGAGAAGGCACTGTAGGGACTACGATGGAGGAAAGTGAGAAGAACAGAGAAAATGAATAAGAGAGGATTGTTTAAAAACGAAAAGAAATCGGGTTGAAGGCTGTCAGGAAATGTGATATTCTGACATGGACTAAAATAGTCAATATTCTAATGATATGAGAGGGGCGGCAAAAGATGAATGATAAGTTTTTTGATTTAAAGCGGGAAAAGCAGGACAGGATGATAAATGCCGGATTGAAGGTTTTTTCCAAAAACGGATACCGTCATGCCACCACCGATGAGATTGTGAGGGAGGCAGCCATCAGTAAGGGGCTGCTGTTCCATTATTTTGGTAATAAAGTGGGAATGTATGTGTTTTTAATGGATTACAGCGTGCGTTTTCTGCTGTTGGAAATGTCCCGGAAAGTGGATAAGGAAGAGAGGGACTTTTTCGTCATCGCAAGGCAGGTGGAGGATGCAGCCCTTGTGGTGCTGAAGAATTATCCCTATATGCAGGCATTTTTGGAAAAGGCTTCCAGCGAAATCTGCCTGGAGGCACTGGAAGAAAGCGAGGACCAGAAAAGGGCTTATTTTTCTCAGGTAGATGAGTATTATGCTCAGGCTGCACAAACCTCGGTGAGAGAGGGAGTTTCCCTAAGCCAGATAAAGGATATGTTTAAATATGTGAAAAGGGGAATCCTTACGGAAAATCTGGCTCTGGACACTATCCAGCCGGAGATGATGTATGAACAGATATGTACATATTTGAATTCGTTGGAGGGGCTATGTAAATAGCTCCTTTTTTCGTATTTGCCTGGCAATGGCAGGGTAAAATGGAATTGTCCCAGAGAGGGTTAAATTATTAAAAAAGTGGTTGACAAGTGTACACCCATTTGTTATTCTAAGGTAAACAAATGTCAACCAAATTAAAAAGGAGAAGCAAATGGTTAAAATATCAGATGCAGAGTGGAAAATAATGAATCTATTGTGGGAGGAGGAACCTAAGACGATGATGCAGATAACGAAAGAGTTAGAAGATATTATTGGATGGAGCAAACATACGGTAATAACCTATCTCAAAAGAATGGAGGAAAAGGGGATTATTTATCATGAGAAAGGGCAGAAGGCCAAATTGTATTATGCCAGTCTGGGGAGAGATGAAGCGGTACTGCAGGAAAAAGAAAATTTTTTAAATAAAGTATTCAGGGGCAATGCAGGACTAATGATTAGTACGATGGTAGAGCAGGCCGATTTATCGGAAGAGGATATTAATCAGTTGATAGATATAATACAAAATAAAAAGAGGTAGAGAGTGGAATCGGATAGGACGAGGGAAGAATGAGAATAATATGTTTTGGGGTCCTGGTTTTGGGAATATTGTTAATGAGAAAAATTGTATGGGGATATATTTCAAGAACAACGCAGTATTTTCTTTGGATATTTCCGTTAATTTATTTAATTTTCAGTCCTTTTTTAACTATTTCGAGCAAATATAGTATAGAAAATGCAGTATTTTTATTTTGGGAAAAAAGTGAAGCCAGTAATGCAATTAATCAGTATACTACTTCGCCAAACCCAATAAATAACTTTCAATCAGTTAATCAAGATATGAATACATTAGAAAATAATATAAGTGCAGGAATTGAAATAAAGGAGAAAAATACAGAGTTAAAAATTAGCCACACATCAGAAGCAGCAGAAAACTATTTTGATAAGGTTAATTTTCAACTTGTGGAAAAATATTGGGCTTATGTCAGAATAGGAATATCAGGGATAATGGCGATTGCCGTAATCGTTTCTAATGCCTGTTTTATCGGGTTTTGCAGAAAAAACAGAATTTTTTACCTGAGTACAGAGGAGGGACTTAAGGTCTATATGCTGGAAGGAATTCAGTCCCCGTTTTTGCTGGGGAGAAGCATTTATATTGATATGGCTAAGGTTGAAAATGAGAGGGTACTGCGCCATATTATTATACATGAATCTTGCCATTATAAGCACAGGGATAATTTTTGGGTACTTTTGCGAAACGTATGTTTAATTTTTTATTGGTATAATCCTTTTGTGTGGTTAGCCAATGGCTATGTAAAAAGAGATTGTGAATTGGCTTGTGATGAAGCGGCGCTTTCCACGCTGGACGTTAATGAGCAGAAAGAATATGGCTATACTTTGTTATCTCTGGTAAGATATTCAACCAAAAAGGATTGGAATGCCGCTATTTCCACAATTACGGACAACAAAATGAAGAAAATAAAGGAGAGGATTTCAATGATACAGGGAAAGAAAAAATACAGCAGGTTCATTACAGTAATGGTCATGGTCGGTATTACCATTCTGGCAGGGTGTGCATTTACTCAAAAAGATGTTACCTTAACGAACACTTCTAATGAAACTATAATTGAGGATTATCATTCATCTGAAGAAATTGAAAATACAGCAGAGAAGGGAAATGAGAATGAAAATAACAAAGCAGACCACATCAGTTCAATATATAACGGTTATTATAATATTTCTGCAAAATCTGATGGAAAATATACATATGTATCTTCTGGAAATGAGTTGTATCGCATGAATAATGAGGGGAGTAAAGAAACCCTTTATGATGGGAGGACAACTTTAGGGGCAATAGGAGAGAATTATTTATTTTTTTATTCTTATCCTGAAAATATGGATGAAGCGTCTATTGTGTCTTTGGATTTATCTACCGGGGAAACAATGACAGCTCTTTTGTTAGGTGAAAATATTGTTCAGTATATGGAAATGTATTATAAAAGCGACAAATTATATGTAAATAAGGGAGAGGAAATTGCAGTCTTCAAAGTACGGGCAGACGGTACATTGCAGAGCGAAAAAGAGCAGTTGTCCGTGGGAGTTCCGGAGGAGTTGAAAAATAGTGAAATGGCCGTCAGTATGATTTCTCCAATAATAAGTATGGGAGAAGGATATTCAGAAAAATTTTACCGGATAAGAGATAAAGATGCAGCAAATTACAGCGCTGTTTGTGTTTACAGCGATAACTCTTTAGTCAGCCGGATAGAAAATATTACAGATGTAATGATTACTCAGAAAGGAATTATAGGAAGGGATACTGAAAACTATAACGATGTGTATCTATGGGATGTACATACAGGCGAAAAGAGGCTGCTTTATGCGTCAGCAGAAAATGAGAATAAGTTTTTCGGTTATAATACCTATGATGAGATGGGGGTTTACGGATTGCTTCAGGATGGAGATACTGCTTATTTTGTCTGTAAAATTGATTGGAATGGCACATTGGAGAAATTATTCTTAGTGGAAGGAATAGAAAAGGGAACGGATATTCAGATGAGCGTATTGGGGAATTGGATTTATTTTTATGAGCCTAAATCCAACAGTGTGGAAAGGAGAGATGTGTATGAGAAAACTGAACTTTAAAGCCGTGTTTATTCTTATTTGCAGTTTATTACTGCCGTTGCAGGTAATGGCGGCGGAACCTGTGAATAATGCAGAAGCTGATATTTCAGAAAATGGATATTATGCACAGCTTAATTCTGGAGGCGGAAGTATGCAGCCACAATATCAATATCAAGTGGTCACAAATGGGGGACCTTTAAATGTTCGGGATTACCCGAGTACAACAGAGGGAAACGTTATTGGAACTCTTCCTAATGGAACGATTGTGGAGATTCCATTTTTGCAACCTGGGTGGATTCCTGATGGTTGGAGTTACATGACTTCTCCTATGGAGGGATATATTTCAAATCAGTATATCAGATAATTTAAAGAAAAAATTCTTTCCACTTAAGATATAATGGTTGAAAAATACAATTATATATATAGGACTGAAAAGGCTGCTGGTATTCTGGCAGCCTTTTCTCCTTTTGGGGCTTTTTCCAAACGATTTTTCTTGACTTGTGCCGGGTTTCTATATATAGTCTATAAGGATAGTGTGAGAAGAAATTCTAATTGCTCACGCCTGCTGATATGAAGAAGAACAAAAAGGAGGAAATGAATGAGTAAAGAGAAATTCAGCATTGGCCATGAGGCCATTTTTGATGCAAAAAAACTGGGGGTTTCCCGAACCCTGCTTTTGGGAGCGCAACATATGTTTGCCATGTTTGGGGCGACCGTACTGGTTCCCGTACTGACGGGACTGAGCGTCTCCACAACCTTACTGTTTGCGGGAATAGGAACCCTTCTGTTTCATTTATTGGCAAAAGGAAAGGTGCCTGCATTCTTAGGTTCATCCTTTGCTTTTTTAGCCGGATATTGGGCCATTGCTCCCAATCAGGAAGTGGAGCTTTTGCCCTATGCCTGTTTCGGTGTTGCCTGTTCCGGCATTCTGTATTTTATTTTATCTGCCTTAATTAAGGTTTTCGGTTCTAACAAGGTCATGAAATTTTTTCCTCCTATTGTAACAGGTCCCATTATTATTGCTATTGGTCTGAATCTATCCCAGTCTGCTATTGAAAACTGTTCCGCAGACTGGTTTATTGCGCTGGTAGCCATTGCGGTAATTGTGGTATGCAATATCTGGGGAAAGGGGATGATAAGGATTATCCCTATTCTTTTGGGTGTAGTGGTTTCCTATGTGGTAGCAGCCCTGATGGGAAGTGTGGATTTTACCGCAGTAAGGGAGGCGGCCTGGATTGGTTCCCCTGTTGAATGGAGCAGAACCGTTTTCGGACTTTTTCCCGGAGCAGACACCTCACTGTTAATTACCTCCGCCATTACCATTGTGCCCATTGCCCTGGCCACCATGGTAGAACATATTGGGGATATATCTGCCATTTCCTCCACGGTGGGAGTAAACTACATGAAAGACCCGGGGTTACACAGAACCCTGTTCGGTGACGGTGCGGCTACCATGCTGGCTTCTTTGTTTGGAGGGCCTGCTAATACTACATATGGAGAAAATACAGGGGTACTGACCTTAACTAAGGTTTATGACCCTATGGTTATCCGGCTGGCAGCTATTTTTGCCATTATTTTCTCCTTCTGCCCTAAGATTGCCGCTTTAATCAGTTGTATGCCGGCAGCTACTATGGGAGGCGTTTCACTGGTGCTTTACGGCATGATTTCTGCGGTAGGTGTTCGGAATATCGTGGAGACCCATGTGGACTTTACCAAAAACCGCAATGTTATTATTGCTGCGCTGATTCTGGTATTGTCCATCGGTATCAACTATTCTTCTCTGGGCGCCCTTACCTTTACCGTGGGAGGAACAGCCATCAGCCTTTCCGGTCTGGCTGTGGGTTCCCTGGTGGGTATCATTTTAAATGCGGTTTTACCCGGCAAGGATTACAATTACAATGAAGATACGCCGGATGATACAGGGGTAAATTTTGAAGTATAACGTCAAAAAAAAAGAAAAGAGCCCTGGCCATTTTTCATGGCCTTTGGGCTCTTTTTTTGGTAAGATAGTGTGAAGAGAACTTCTACGGCTCACAGCAAGGGCTAAATCATGCCCAAAGGGCATGCGCAAGAAGTTCAGAGGCTTATGCGAAGCATATGCCGGGCTCACACCGAAGAATGCCCGAAGAACGGGCATTCTTCATTGGGATTTGGGATGCTGTAAGGCAGCATCATGAAGATAGATAAAAAGCGGATAAAGAGAGGACAGCAAAGGAACGATGGCGCTTCAATTAGTTTTAGGCAGCTCTGGGAGTGGAAAGAGCACATTTGTATTTGAACAGATAATTGAACGGTCTATGGAC
>JBNMJJ010000080.1:0-8802 GCA_050873745.1 Lachnospiraceae bacterium
GATAGGATATGGCAAAAAAAGCAGCACACAAAACCATACCCGTAAGCCAGATAAGAAACCAGAGGGAAAGACCTGCTTCATTCTCCGGTAAAGCCTCGATTGTGCCTGCATTTATCTGTCCCGGCTTTGCCTGCAGGAAAATATTGACCTCAGGATTTTGTTCCAGAACCTCCTGCATGGGTTTGCTTCTTCCCACGAAAGAATACGCACTCAGTATTGAAGGAACAGAAAAAGGAAGCAGCAGACGTAAAAGTACAAGCTCCCACAACAATAAAAATACCCTTTTGGGTAATTTCTCAATGGCTGTTGCCCGAACAATTACGACGGCTATAATCATGACTGCTCCAAAAAAGCTCATTTGTATCAAACTCATCTTTTCACCTCTTCCCCGTTCACCTGCACAGCTTACACGACTGTAGTAGTTTATAGTTTTACACTACCACAGTAGTATATTTTTGTCAATCCACTACTACAGTAGTATATTTCTCATCCAGAAAAAAACAATTTACTTTTTCCTACTGATATGGTAGGATTTAACTTGCATACCCGAAGTTAGTATGCAAAAACCAAAAAGAAGAGGAGCAAAAAACAAGCTTCGGGATTTTCCCACGCTCCTCAATACAAAATACTTAATAATGGAGGAAAAAATGAAAATAGTATATGCTTCAAGAAACGGACATGTGGAAACGGTAATCAATAATCTCGGTATCAAGGATGCCTTAAAAATCGTAGATGGCACAGAAAAAATTGAGGGTGATTATACCATCTTTACTTATACCGACGGTGACGGAATCCTGCCGCCCAAGGTAAAGACCTTCCTGGAAAACAACCCCGGTGTAAAAGCTGTTGTTTCCAGCGGAAACAGCGAACGCCATCCTGCCACCTATAATTTTGCGGCAGATATTATTGCTAAAAAGTACGGAGCAACCATCATTGCCAAAATCGACGGTGTGGGAACCGACCACGATATGGCAGAAATCAAGGCCGCTTTAAACTTAAACTAAATTACTTAAAAAACTGTGTCTTCAAATCCAAGACACAGTTTTTTCTTTCAGGCATTATTCCCTTTTCTTCTGGCCCAGGGATTATATATCCCTGCCTTACTTTCCCTGTAAGGCTCCCTGAATATCCTCACGCATATCGATGACCGCCTGTCTGGCCGCATCCGCAAAATTCTCTTCCCCCATATGGGCATATTTTTCCTGCTGATGAGCGGCAATGATTCCTCTGGAGGAGTTGACGATGGCTCCCAGGCCATCCTGATTAAAGAAATGAACCAAATCTGCCCCCTTACCTCCCTGTGCGCCGTAGCCGGGCACAAGAATAAAGCTCTTCGGCATCAGTTCACGCAATACCTTACCCATTTGGGGATAGGTGGCGCCTACCACTGCCCCCACATAGCTGTAGGAATCTCCCATACAGTCAGCTCCCCATTCCACTACCTTCCCTGCCACCCACTCATACAAAGGTCTTCCTTCAATAAGGCGGTCCTGAAATTCACCGCTGCTGGGATTGGAGGTTTTTACCAGAATAAACAGTCCCTTCTTCTCCTCCTTACACACCTTGACAAAGGGGGTGATGCTGTCAGAACCCATATAGGGAGCCAGGGTGACAAAATCCTCGTTAAAACCGTAGAAACTGTTGTTTCCCACCTTCACCTTGCCCAGATGGCCTATGGCATAAGCTTCAGAGGTAGAGCCAATATCTCCCCTCTTAATATCACCGATAACCACCAGCCCTTTTTCCTTGCAGTAGTCGATGGTTCTTTTGTAGGCAATCAAACCGGGAATACCGAACTGCTCATACATGGCAATCTGAGGCTTTACGGCAGGAATCAAATCATAAAGGTTATCCACCAGTGCCTTATTATACTGCCAAATAGCTTCTGCCGCTCCCTCCAGGGTCTCACCATACTCAGCAAAGGCCGCCTTCGTAATCCGGTCAGGAATAAATTTCATCATCGGGTCCAGCCCCACCACGATAGGAGCCTGGGTTTTCTGAATATTCGCAATCAATTTATTAATCATACTCTTCCTCCATTTTGCCGTCTGCGGCGGCCTCTTACATCAGCGGGACTTAAGAAATTCATACTCCCGCAGAGCATCCTGGTCATCAGGATACTGCTGCAAATAATTCTTCATCAATACATCGGCCTGCTGAAAATCGCCCAGATATTCATACGCCACAATCTGATTGAATTTCAGAATCTGGGTCATGCCCCTGTCCCCCGGCTCCAGGGCCCGGTTGAAACAGTCTAACGCCGCCTGGGCGTCTCCCAGCTCCAGCCTGCACATCCCCAGCCGGTTCAATATGGCAACATCCTGACTGTTATCCGCCAGATAATTACTGTAAATGCTTGCTGCATAATTGTAATCTCCCAGCTTTTCATAGGTCTGCCCCAAAAGCAGTGTAGTCTCGCCGGTTTTTGCTCCCTTTTGAGATTCCAGATAATTTCTGGCGCTTTCATAGTCCTCCAGATAATAGCTGAATCTTCCCTTCTCGGCCTCCGTCAGCTTCTGTTCGTTATTGGCCATGGATGCCTGTAAATAGGTCTTTCCTTCATCTCTGTATCCCTTTTCCTCCAAAGCCAGATAAATATCCACCTGTAAATCGTAATCCTGGGGCGCCAGCTTTATGGCTTCGCCAAAATCCAGATTGGCCTGCTTCAGATTATCCTCTGCCAGATAAACCACCCCTCTGAGATAATAGGCTTCCTTTTCCCTTTGTAAATCCAAAATAGCCGTATATACCGCCTTGGCCTCCTCCAGCTTTCCCAGCTTATAATAAGCTGTGGCCAGATAATAATTGGTATCAAAGTCGAACTCATCCACACTGGCGTCACTATAAGAAAGAGCCGAAAGAAAGGCCTCCGCCGCCTCTTCATAGCGGGTCAGGGCAAGGAGGGCAATCCCCTTTCCCCTGGCTGCCTGCTGAAGGTCCTCTCCACCCTGCGTGGCCGCTTCAAATGAGGCCAGAGCCTTTTCATATTCCAGGGCATTTATGGCTTCAAACCCCAAATCCAGATTAGCCTGCTGCCGGTTGCCTGAACAGCCGCTGATGGTCAGCCCCAGAACGAAGGCCAGTCCCAGAATCGTCAATTTTTTCTTCTGCAAGTCTTTTCTCCTTATTGTATAAACCCGTGTAACGGTTCAGCCTTACGCTATTTTTCGAATTGTGTAGGCGCCAAAACGCAGCTTTAATGCGTTTTGTGTGCATCAAGCGTAACAGTGAAGCCAAAGGCTGAACAGTTATAAACCCGTACAGGGTTGTCCAAAGACAACCCTGTATACTTACTTAATCTTTGAAGTAACTTACTCCGGATTCAAAAATCGCTAAATCCTGCTCACCGTAAATATTGATGGCAACTCCCTGCCCTCTTCTCTCCGAATGGGCCATCTTTCCAAAGCATCTTCCGTCAGGGGAAGTAATTCCTTCTATGGCAAGGTAGGAGCCGTTGACATTCCACTCTTCATCCATGGAAATATTTCCCTCCGGGTCTGCATACTGAGTAGCCACCTGACCGTTGGCAAACAGCCTGTCCAGCCACTCTTTCCCCGCAACAAAACGCCCTTCTCCATGGGATGCCGGATTCACATAGGTCTTTCCCGTCTCTGCCTTCATCAACCAGGGAGATTTGTTGGACACCACCTTGGTATAAACCATCCTGGAAATATGCCGGTTAATGGTATTGTAGGTCAAAGTAGGGGAATCCTGATTCTGTCCAACAATCTTACCGTGGGGCACCAGTCCCAATTTAATCAGCGCCTGGAAGCCGTTGCAGATACCCAGGCAAAGACCGTCTCTTTTTTCCAGTAAATCCGTCACCGCTTCCTTCAGCTTTGCATTCTGGAAGGCCGTAGCAAAGAATTTTGCGCTGCCGTCGGGTTCGTCGCCTGCAGAAAAACCTCCCGGGAACATGATAATCTGTGCATCCCGGATTTCCTGTTCAAAGACTTTTACCGAGTCCCGAATATCTTCCGGGGCCAGGTTCTTAAAAACTCTGGTTACCACATTGGCTCCGGCCCGTTCAAAGGCCCTGGCGCTGTCGTATTCGCAGTTGGTTCCCGGGAATACGGGAATAAAGACGTTGGGCCTGGCTATTTTACTTTTGCAGACATAAATCTTATCCGCCCTGTACAAAGGCGTATCTACCGCCTGGCTGTTCTTTCCTGCCTTAGTGGGGAAAACCGCCTCCAGAGTGCCTGTCCATGCCACCAGAGCTTCCGTAAGCGTGATTTTCACCCCGCCATGAAGGAAGACCGGCTCCTGAATCACCGTACCAACCAGTTCATAGTCCCCATCAATAAGATTGATTTTGTCTGCATCTATCTCCGCAACAATATCCCCCAGGCCGGTTCCAAACAAATCCTTTCCGTCCAGCTCCTGGGAAAGCTCCACGCCCAGCCTGTTTCCGAAGGCCATTTTACTGACTGCCGCCGCCAGTCCAAAGCTGTCCAGAGCGTAGGCGGATACAATCACCTTCTTTTGAATGAGCCGATGAATTTCTCCGTACATCTGCATAACCTTGGCATAAACCGGAACATCAAAGTCATCCTTTTCCAGTTCAAAACGAACCAGCTTATTTCCCGCTTTTTTCAGTTCAGGAGTAATCACCTCCCCCTCCTTTGCCACGTCCACGGCAAAGGACACCAAGGTAGGAGGCACATCAATCTGATGAAAACTTCCGGACATACTGTCCTTACCGCCGATAGAAGGAAGACCGTAGCCCACCTGGGCGTCAAAGGCTCCCAAAAGAGCGGCAAAAGGCTGGCTCCAGCGGCTGGGCTCATCCCACATACGCCGGAAATATTCCTGGAAGGTAAAGCGGATTTTACTGTAGTCACCGCCGCTGGCTGCAATCTTTGCCATAGAGTCGGTAATGGCATATATCGCTCCATGATACGGACTCCAGCTTGAAATATAGGGGTCAAAGCCATAGCTCATCATGGTTACCGTATCCGTTTGCCCCTTTAAAACAGGCAGCTTGGCTATCATGGTCTGCGTTTCCGTCAACTGATACCGGCCGCCGTAGGGCATAAGCACACTGCCTGCTCCGAT
Organism: Lachnospiraceae bacterium; assembly: GCA_050873745.1. Lineage (GTDB taxonomy): Bacteria > Bacillota > Clostridia > Lachnospirales > Lachnospiraceae > SFDP01. Next base: position 5,059 of record JBNMJJ010000080.1, read on the forward strand.
GGAGGCGTCAAACATTTCCACCAGTCCCCTCTGAGAGCATACATTTAAATCCGAAAGGGTGTTCAGCCAGGCTTCCTTTATCTCACCTGCCTCCACTGCCTCTTCTACCTTTTTCAGGGCAATTCTTTCCAGATAATTATTCTTTTCGGAAGGAATCTCCACTCTTACGCCGGTTTCCTGATGGGCTCCATTGGTATCCAAAAAGGCTCTGGAAATATTGACAATCTCCTTCCCTCTCCACTTTAACACCAGACGGGGCTCTTCGGTTACCTCCGCCACCGGAACCGCCTCCAGATTTTCCTCTGCCGCATAGGCTAAAAATTCCGACACGCTGGCAGGATTAATGACCACTGCCATACGCTCCTGGGATTCGGAAATAGCCAGCTCCGTTCCGTCCAGTCCCGCATATTTCTTAGGTACTTTATCCAAATCCACGGACAGGCCGGGGGCCAGCTCACCAATGGCAACGGATACCCCTCCGGCGCCGAAATCGTTGCATTTTTTAATCAAACGGCTGACTTCTTCCCTGCGGAACAAACGCTGAATCTTCCGTTCTGTAGGCGCATTTCCCTTCTGCACCTCTGCGCCGCAGGTTTCAATACTGGTTTCCGTATGTACCTTGGAGGAGCCTGTTGCACCTCCGCAGCCATCCCGTCCTGTGCGGCCTCCCAACAGGATAATAATATCCCCAGGGTCGGAGGTTTCCCGGATAACGTTCTTTCTGGGGGCAGCCCCCATTACCGCTCCGATTTCCATTCTCTTTGCCACATAATCCGGGTGGTAAATTTCTTTTACATATCCTGTAGCCAGACCAATCTGGTTGCCGTAGGAGGAATAGCCGCTGGCCGCTCCCCTCACCAGCTTTTTCTGGGGCAGCTTACCCTTCATGGTGTCCGCCACCGGCACCGTAGGGTCTGCCGCTCCGGTAATCCTCATGGCCTGGTACACATATCCCCTGCCGGAAAGAGGGTCTCGGATACAGCCTCCCAGGCAGGTAGCGGCCCCGCCGAAGGGCTCGATTTCCGTAGGATGATTATGGGTTTCATTCTTAAAAAAGACCAGCCATTCTTCCTGCACCGGACCGTTTCCGTAGTCCATTTCCACCGGAACCACAATGGAACAGGCATTAATTTCTTCCGATTCCTCCAGGTCTGCCAGCCTGCCTTCTTTTTTCAGCTTCCGCATGGCCATCAGGGCCAAATCCATCAGGCAGATAAACTTGTCTTTTCTGCCTGCAAAAAGTTCTTCCCTGGTATCCAAATAGCTCTGATAGGTGGTTTCCATAGGTGTACGGTAATAACCTTCCCCAAATTCCACCTCCTTCAATTCGGTGGAAAAGGTGGTGTGGCGGCAGTGGTCCGACCAATAGGTGTCCAAAACCCTGATTTCCGTCATGGAAGGGTCTCTTTTTTCCTCACCTGAAAAATAATGCTGAATATGCTCAAAATCCCGAAAGGTCATGGCCAGTCCCAGGGAATCATAAAGGGCTTTAAGGTCTCCCATTTCCATAGAAATAAACCCGTTTAAAACAGCCACATCCCCGGGCTCATCAAACTGCGTGATTAAGGTCTTGGGCTTTTCCCACTCCGTCTCCCGGGAATCTACCGGGTTGATGCAGTAGCTCTTAATCTTTTCAAACTCCTCATCCGTAACCGGACCCTCAATCATATAGGTCACTGCCGTTTTGATTACCGGATTTTCCTCTTCCTTTAAAAACTGGATGCACTGCAGGGCAGAATCTGCCCGCTGGTCAAACTGTCCCGGCAGATATTCCACACCGAACACCCTTGCTCCTTCAGGAATCTCCAGCTTCTCCCGATACAGAACATCCACCGGAGGTTCACAAAAAATCCCCTGGCAGGCAGCTTCAAAAACGGCATCGGAAATATTCTCTACGTCATAGCGAATAAATTCCCTCACCCCCGTTACATGGGACAGGCCAAGATAACCGGCTATTTCTCCTTTCAGTTCCCTGGCCTTCACGGCAAAGGGCTCCTTCTTTTCTACATAAATCCGCCTCACGTCGCTCATTTTGATTTCCATCCTCCATACAGTATCTAGACTTCTTCCGTGGGAACAAGCCCTTCAATAATATACAACAGTTCGCTGTCCACTCTGCTCTCTGAAAGCCCCATGGTTCTGGCACAGATTTTCATTCCCTCAAGGGTATACATGATGTTCACCGCAGCCGCCTTACAGTCCTGCTCATAAAACTCGCCTCTTAAAACCCCTTCCTCCAGGATTCTGGTGAGTACCATTACCGCCGTATCGAACTGGCTGCGGATATAATTATCACTTTTTTTCTCCGGTTTATTGACGAAGAAAAACTCGTAGGTCGCTACCGAAATATCCTCCTTTTTCCGAAGAATCTCTCTCTTTTGTTCCTTTAAAAACAGCATCAGAATATCCGCCATAGGAGAATCCTCGGTAATCCCCTCTAAAAGCTCGTCCTCCTCGCTTTCCAGCTCCGTCATCAGAATGGCTCTGAAAATTTCCTCCGTACTTCCGAAATACAGATACAGACCGCCTCTGCTGATTTCACAGATGTCCACAATATCCTTCATGGTAACTGCCCGAAAGCCCTTTTCGGCAAATACCATCTTGGCCTGCTTCAATATATACATCCGTTTCTGCTCTGACTTTTCTCCCATTTCTGCCTCCCCTTCGTCACCTGCGGCTTATCTTCCGCTAATGGCGTCATTTTCCCAGAAATCAATAATTTCTTTGGTTTTATTCAGCAGGGCAAGATAAATGCCGTTGCGTACACCTTCACTCCACAAAATTCCCTTGGTTCTTCCTCCCAATATGTAGTGTGACAGAATCCCTGAAAGCTGGTCCATAGTGCGGATAGTTGACTTCTCAATTAAACGCAGTTCATCCTCGGCAGTTTTTAATCGGTTTCTGGAATAAACATAGACATGATTTCGGTCCATAAAACAGGTGTTTTCCGCTTCTTTAATAAAAGCCAGCAGCGTCGAATCATAAACCGGAAAAGTAATAGAAGTTTGGGCAATCCCTTCGTCTTTGTATGTACTGTGGGCTAAGTGACCGGACTTGGTTTCCAGCCAGGGAAGATAACGAAACAGTTTATCGGCATCCTGCCTGAAATAATCCACAATTTCTTCGTTACTTAACTGGTCTGTTCTCATCCTAATCCTTCCTCTCTCTTTTTCTATTATTTAACATACTGTTTTAAAAGTATCATAAAAAACCCGAAAAGTATAGTCTGCAACCGTAAATTTTTTTAAAAAATGTTATGCCCCGGAGACAAAATGTGGTATGATAGAGAAGATGTATGGCTGGTGACATCATCGTGTACTGATGCAAAATTTTATTGACAAAACACACACGAGAAAGTAAGAGGAGGTTTTCCTTATGAATGAGTACATAAAAAATCAAACCATCATCCAGGCCGGCGAGCCCTACACGTCCTTTTCCATAATTGCCGAAGGAAGCGTAGCCGCTGCCTATGATTCCACCCAGGCAACCAGAGTTTTTACCCTGAAAAAGGGGGACGTCGTAGGCATATTTGAATTAGGATTTAAAGAATATTCCTTTACCTATACCGCTCTGGAAGACACACAGTTAATCACCTATCCGCTGTCGGATTTGGCCCAGCTTCCCGAGCTTTTGGCAAGTCAGAAGAATTTAAACCAGTTTCTTTTGATGTCCATGGTGCAGAATATGATTCAGGCGCTTGCCTACTACCGCAAGATTTATAACCAGCAGAACAAACTGTATCAA
>JBNMJJ010000081.1:0-8778 GCA_050873745.1 Lachnospiraceae bacterium
GGAGGGAGCGCAGATTGAGGATAAGGTACCCCTGACTCCTTTGGAAAAGGAGCAGATGTTTGTGGATATTTTGCCCCAGACCGAGGAGGATGACGGCATTGCCTGGCTCAGCTTCTTCGTGGAAGAAGGAAGCGGGGTGGATTTGGAGGAATTGACAGGGCAGATAAAAAAAGAGCTGGAAAGCCTCAGAGAGTTTATGGATATTGGGGAAGGGAGCATCTCCATTTCCGAAACGGAGGATTTGGACTGGATTAACAACTGGAAACAGTATTTTCATCAGTTTACCATTGATGATATTTTAGTGGTGCCCTCCTGGGAGGAAGTGAAAGAAGAGGATAGGGGCAGGATGATTCTGCATATCGACCCCGGACCGGCTTTCGGAACCGGAATGCACGAAACTACCCAGCTATGTATCCGCCAGCTTCGTAAATTCATTACCCCGGAGACGGTGCTTTTGGATGTAGGAACGGGAAGCGGCATTCTGGCTATTTTATCCCTTATGTTTGGGGCAAAGCAGGCCGTAGGGACGGACCTTGACCCCTGTGCTGTGGAGGCGGTAAAAGAGAATAAGGAGGCCAACAACATTGACCCTGAAGCCTTTACCATGATGATTGGCAATATCATTACCGACAACAAAGTGCAGGACCAGGTGGGCTATCACTGTTACGATATTGTGGTGGCGAATATCCTGGCGGATGTGCTGGTGCCCTTAACCCCGGTTATCGTGAATCAGTTAAAGCCCGGAGGAATCTATATTACTTCCGGCATCATTGACGATAAGGAAGAAACGGTAGTGGATGCAGTGAAAAAAGCAGGACTTCAGGTGTTGGAGGTGACCCATCAGGGAGAGTGGGTCAGCGTGACTGCCCAAAAAGCGTAAGATGGAGAGGCCATGTATCAGTTTTTTGTTAAGCCTTCCCAGATTCAGGGAAAGCAAATCAGGATTACGGGAAAAGATGTCAACCATATACGAAACGTTTTAAGAATGGAGCCCGGGGAAGAAATTTCTGTCAGTAATGGAGAGGATGGAAAGGAGTACCGCTGCGGCATTGAGAGGCTGGAAGAGGATGAGATTATCTGCAGTCTCCGCTTTATTAAGGAGGAGGGAGTGGAACTTCCATCCAGAGTCTATCTTTTCCAGGGGCTGCCCAAAGGGGATAAGATGGAATGGATTATCCAGAAGGCGGTGGAGTTAGGGGTCTATGAGATTATTCCGGTGGCTGCCAAAAGGTCGGTGGTCAGGCTGGAAGGAAAAAAAGCCTTTCAGAAAACCGCAAGATGGCAGGGAATCAGCGAGGCCGCAGCCAAGCAGAGTAAAAGGGCGGTGATTCCGAAAGTACAGCAGCCCATAACCTTTAAGGAAGCGATAGCCTGTTGCCGGAATATGGAAATCAAACTGATTCCCTATGAGCTGGCGGAAGGGATGAATGCCACAAGAGAAATTTTTTCCTCCATGAAGGCGGGGCAGGATATTGCCCTGTTTATCGGTCCCGAAGGAGGCTTTGAGGAGCAGGAAATCTCTCTGGCCAAAGAGGCGGGAGTGATTCCCATCACTCTGGGAAAGAGGATTTTGAGAACGGAGACCGCAGGGCTTACTGTTTTGGCATGGATAATGTACCATTTAGAGGAAGAAAACATAAAATAAAGGAAGAAAAAGTGTTTTTTTGAAAAAGGAAAAACAGAATGTGAGGGAGTATGGAAGTTTATCTTGATAATTCAGCGACTACCCGATGTCTGGACAGTGTGGCGGGGCTGATGATAAAGATTATGTGTGAGGACTACGGAAACCCTTCCAGTATGCACAACAGAGGAGTGCAGGCGGAACAGTATCTGCGTTATGCCCGAACCGCCATTGCCCGGAATCTGAAGGTGAACGAAAAAGAAATTTATTTTACCTCGGGAGGTACGGAATCGGATAATCTGGCTCTGATTGGTACGGCCCTTGCCAACCAGAGAGCAGGGCGGCATCTGATTACCACCTGTATTGAGCATCCTGCTGTGCTTCAGCCCATGAAATATCTGGAAAATATGGGCTTTGAAGTAACCTATCTTCCGGTGGATGGGAAGGGCCGGGTTCGGGTGGAAAGTCTGCGCCAGGCATTGCGGCCGGATACGATTCTGGTTTCCATGATGCACACCAACAATGAAATCGGTTCTCTGCAGCCTGTTGAGGAAGCAGCGGCAATGGTAAAGCGTTTCAACCCTGCCATCGTTTTTCATGTGGATGGTGTACAAGGCTATGGAAAATACCGTATTTTACCAAAAAAAATGGGAATCGACCTTCTGTCCGTCAGCGGCCACAAGATTCACGGTCCCAAGGGCGTGGGCTTCCTTTATGTCAGTGAAAAGGTGAAGATTACCCCTGTGATTTTCGGGGGAGGACAGCAGAAGGGCCTTCGTTCGGGGACGGAGAATGTACCGGGGATTGCGGGGCTGGCAAAGGCGGTGGAAGAGGTTTATGCCAATCTGGATGAAGACACTGCCAGAATGAGGGGATTAAAGGAGTGTTTTGTCTCAGGAATACAGGGACTGCCGGATATACAGATTAACGGCAGCACCGGACTGGACAGCGCACCTCATATCATTAGCGTTTCCATCAGCGGAATCAGAAGTGAGGTGCTTTTGCACGCACTGGAGGACAGAGGAATTTATGTTTCCGCAGGCAGTGCCTGTGCCAGCAATAAACCAGCTTACTCGGCTACCCTGAAAGCAATGGGGGTGGAAAGGGAGCTTTTGGACTCCACACTGCGTTTCAGTCTTTCGCTTTTTAACACAAGAGAGGAAATCGACTATACATTACGGGCATTGTATGATATAATCCCCATGCTTCGCAAATATACAAGACATTAAAAACAGGAGACAGTCAGGCTATGTTTACCGCTTTTTTGATTAAATATGCCGAAATCGGCGTAAAAGGAAAAAACAGATATTTATTTGAGGATGCCCTGGTACAGCAGATTAAGTATGCGCTGAAACGTTGTGAAGGAGAGTTCAAGATTAGAAAGAACCAGGGAAGAATCTACATTGATGCAGTCGGTGATTTCGATTTTGACGAGACCGTGGAAAATCTGCAGACCGTATTCGGTATTTCCGGAATCTGTCCCGTAGTCTATGTGGAGGACGAGGGCTTTGAACAGCTTGGAAAGACCATTATCGACTATGTAGACAGGGTTTATCCTCAGAAAAACAAAACCTTCAAAATTGCGGCAAGAAGAGCCAGAAAAAATTACCCCCTGGATACCATGGAGCTGAACCGGGAAATCGGAGCGGTGCTTTTAGAGGCTTTTCCTCAGTTGTCGGTGGATGTGCATAACCCGGATATTATGCTCTATGTGGAAATCCGGGAGAAAATCTATATTTATTCCGAAATCATTCCCGGTCCGGGAGGAATGCCGGTGGGAACCAACGGTAAGGCGATGCTGCTTCTTTCCGGCGGAATCGATTCTCCTGTGGCAGGCTATATGATTAGCAAGCGGGGAGTGAAGATAGATGCAGTTTATTTTCATGCTCCCCCCTATACCAGCGAGAGGGCAAAACAGAAGGTGGTGGACCTGGCCAGACTGGTTTCCCGTTACAGCGGGCCGATTTATCTGCACATTATTAACTTTACGGATATTCAGTTGGCCATATATGAGAAATGTCCTCATGAAGAATTGACCATCATCATGCGCCGTTATATGATGAAAATAGCGGAGAAGATTGCCAGAGATACGGAATGTCTGGGACTGATTACAGGGGAAAGCATAGGGCAGGTGGCTTCTCAGACCATGCACTCTCTCTATGCCACCAATGAAGTATGTACTCTGCCGGTATACCGCCCCTGTATCGGTTTGGATAAGCAGGAAATTGTGGAGATTTCTGAGAAAATCAATACCTATGAGACCTCCATTCAGCCTTATGAGGACTGCTGCACCATTTTTGTGGCGAAGCATCCGGTAACCAAACCCAACCTGGAGTATATAAAGAGGCATGAAAAGAATCTGGAAGGGGTAATTGAGGGGCTTTTGGAAGAAGCGTTTTCCACGAAAGAGCTGCTGATTGTCCGTCCCGATGAAGGTTAAGGATTAAGCATTAAAAAGAGCTGCCTTAAGAACCTTAAGGCAGCAGCGTTATCTGGCAGCAGTATGTGATTTTGCAAAATGAGTTAAACGGTGTAAGCCTTGATTATTTCCATTACGGTATCAAGATTTTCCTCTGCATGGATGTTTAAATCGATGGGTTTGGATAGGTCTAAGCTGAAAATACCCATAATAGATTTAGCGTCAATAACGTATCTTCCGGATACTAAATCGAAATCGCAATCAAATTTGGTAATGTCGTTCACAAAAGATTTGACTTTATCGATTGAGTTTAAAGAAATCTGCACTGTTTTCATGGTAATCATCCTCCTTAAAATGTTTTTATACCTTTAACCCTATAGTAAAGGGGTTACCCTGAAAAGTCAATAAAAAGCGGAGGTTAGATTAAAAAATAAGCTCAATAGCTTATTTTTTAATCGGCAATTTGAGTCAGAGCCTCAAATATGCCCTAATCGCAGATGAGAAATCGCCTGCGCAAATTTCTCATCGCGTGTCATCACAGCAAGCTGCTCTGACATGGAGGTTATTATGAAAAATGTTGCATTGCACAATCTGGGATGTAAAGTGAATTCCTATGAAATAGAAGTTATGCAAAGAAAACTGGAAGAAAAGGGGTACCGTATTGTACCTTTTGCTCCGGGAGCCGATATTTATATTATCAACACCTGTACTGTAACCAATATTGCGGACAGAAAAAGCCGGCAGATGCTCCATAAAGCGAAAAAGATGAATTCCGGGGCAGTAGTGGTAGCCGTAGGCTGCTATGTGCAGACGGGAACGGAGGAGATAAAAAAAGACTCCTGTATCGATTTGGCTATTGGAAATAACCGGAAAAAGGATATTGTTCCCCTGTTGGAGGAATATTTAAGACAGAGGGGGGAGACGCTCCCGCCGCAAAGCCCGGGCGAAGCAGTGAAAGAAGCTGCAGAAGCCCTGGAAGAAGAGGCAACTAAGAATGCTCTGCCGGATAAGACGCTGGGGAATACCACTCTGGTGGATTTGAATGGAAGCCGACAGGAATACGAAGAAATGACCCTGACCCGCACAGGAGAGCACACCAGAGCCTATATTAAAATCCAGGATGGCTGCAATCAGTTCTGCTCCTACTGTATTATCCCCTTTGCCCGGGGCAGGGTACGAAGCCGCAGGCAGGAGGATATTGTAAAGGAGGTAGAAGGGCTGGCGGAGGCAGGCTACCGGGAGGTAGTGGTAACGGGAATCCATTTGAGCAGCTACGGCCTGGATTTTGAAGAGGAAAAATTCGGGGATTATCTGGCGACGAAAGAGCTTCGGGACAAGACCTATGAAAAGGGTTATCTGCTGGAGGTTCTGGAAAGAATCAACCGGATAGAGGGAATCGAGAGAATACGACTGGGCTCCCTGGAACCCAGAATCGTTACGGATGCTTTCGTGGAAAGAATGGTTCGGATAGACAAGCTGTGCCCCCATTTTCATCTTTCCCTGCAAAGCGGCTGCGATACCACCCTGAAACGGATGAACCGTCACTATACCACGGAAGAATTCAGGCAGACGGTTAAACGGCTGAGAAAAGCTTATGACAACCCTGCCATTACCACGGATGTGATTGTGGGATTTCCGGGGGAGACGGAGGAGGAGTTTGAAACTACCTGCCGGTTTCTGGAGGAAATCAGGTTTTATGATATGCACGTTTTTAAATATTCCAAACGGCAGAAAACCGCAGCGGCAGCCAGACCAGACCAGGTGGCACAACAGGTTAAGGCTGCAAGAAGCAGCAGGCTGATTAAGATGGCGGCTGAACATTCTAAGGAGTATTGCAAAGGCTTTTTGGGAAAAAATGTGGAGGCCCTGATTGAAGAGAAAAAGGAAATTGAGGGAAAGCTATATCAGGTGGGGTTGACTCCGGCCTATGTCAAGGTGGCGGCAGAGGCAGAAGAGGATTTGTCCAACCGGATTATCCGGGGAAGAGCAGCGGGGCTCTTGGCCGATGAATATTTATTTCTTGAAATAGGAAGCAAAGATTGAATTTTTAAGGATTATGCGGTAAGATAATGGTATTCGGCGGAGTAGATAAAATTTGTGCCCGACACTTTAATTTACTGAGTGACAGGCCGTTTTGTGCGGCAGAATGAGAGGAAATATGCAGGATTTAGGAAATACACAGTTTTTCAAAGTAGAGGTTGAACCGGAGACGGGGGTCAAGGTCATTCTTGCCGCTGTTTTTGAGGCACTGAGCGAAAAAGGATACAATCCTGTGAACCAGATTGTAGGGTATATTATGTCCGGGGACCCTACTTACATTACCAGTTATAAGAATGCCAGAAGCCTTATTATGAAAATTGAACGGGACGAGCTTGTGGAAGAGCTGTTTAAAGAGTATATTAAGAACAATCATTGGGTATAATCGACAGGTAATGGAGGAAGAAAAGTATCGATGCGGATTATGGGGTTGGATTTTGGTTCAAAGACGGTAGGGGTGGCAATTAGTGACCCTTTGTTCCTTACGGCCCAGGGAATAGAAATTATACGAAGAAAAGAGGAAAATAAGCTCCGCAAAACATTGGCCAGAATCGAAGAACTGATATTGGAGTACGAAGTAGAAGAAATTGTACTAGGATACCCTAAGAATATGAATGATACTCTGGGGGAGAGAGCGGCCAGGACAGAAGAATTTAAAGAACATTTAGAACGCCGCAGCGGACTTAATGTGGTTTTGTGGGATGAACGGCTGACCACCGTGGCTGCTGAAAGGGCCATGATTGAGGGAGGACTTCGGCGCAAAGAACGAAAGGAGCAGGTAGACAAGCTGGCGGCAGTGCTGATTCTGCAGGGATACTTGGATTGGCGCAAGAAGAAGTTCTAAAGCTTACAGCAGATGCTGTTTCTCTAAGAACTTCTAAGCCTTACACTTGGAGGATGTCTGAAAAACGGCACTCTCCTTAAGGATTTAAGATGTCGCAGGGCGGCGTCATGGAGGTTGGAATGAAACTGGAAAAGATTACCTTTAGCCCTGATGGGGATGAACCCGTTGATTTTTATGTATTGGAGCAGACGAAGGTAGCAGGAGTGAACTATATTCTGGTTACCGATTTGGAAGACGGTGATGGAGAAGCATTAATTTTGGAAGACCTGTCCAAACCGGAAGATACAGAAAGCGTATATACCATTGTGTCCGATGACGATAAGCTGACGGCGTTGGCGGGTATATTTGAAGGATTGCTGGAGGACGTGAAGTTTGTATAGTGTAAGTACAAATTCCGGCAGGACATATGATTTATCGGATAAAAGGCTTCCGAAAGAGGCCTTGTTGTTGTGTGCTTAAAAACAGGAGGAAATAAAGTTGAGAAAGAAAAAAGAAATGAATAATGATGCCAAGCTGAAAGTCATCCCTTTGGGAGGATTGGAACAGATTGGTATGAATATTACCGCTTTTGAAAGCGAGGAAAGTATTATTGTAGTAGACTGCGGCTTATGCTTCCCGGCTGACGATATGCTGGGAATCGATTTGGTTATCCCGGATATTACTTATTTGCTGGAAAATGCCCAAAAAGTAAAGGGCTTCGTCTTTACCCACGGTCATGAGGACCATATCGGAGCGCTGCCTTATATTTTGAAGCAGCTTAATGTACCTTTGTATGCCACCAGGCTGACCATGGGCTTAATTGAAAATAAGCTGAGAGAGCATAATCTGCTGAATCAGGTGAAACGGAAGGTGGTTAAGTTCGGCCATTCCATTAATCTGGGAAGTTTTAGGATAGAATTTATCAAAACCAACCATAGTATTGTAGATGCGGCGGCTCTGGCCATCTATTCTCCCGCAGGAGTAGTCATTCATACAGGAGACTTCAAGGTGGATTATACACCGGTATTCGGTGATGCCATCGATTTACAGCGTTTTGCGGAGCTGGGCAAAAAGGGAGTGCTGGCATTGATGTGCGACAGCACCAATGCGGAGCGTCCCGGCTTTACTCCTTCGGAGCGTACTCTGGGAAGAACCTTTGATACGATTTTTGCGGAACATCCCAATACCAGAATCATTATCGCTACTTTTGCCTCCAATGTAGACAGGGTGCAGCAGATTATTAATTCTGCAGACCGTTTTGGCCGTAAGGTAGTGGTAGAGGGACGGAGCATGGTCAATGTCATTGAGACTGCTTCTAAACTGGGCTGCATCCATATTCCGGAGAATACACTGATTAATATTGAACAGTTAAAAAATTATCCCGACGAAAAGACGGTGATTATCACTACAGGAAGTCAGGGAGAAAGTATGGCTGCCCTAAGCCGGATGGCCAGCAACATGCACCGGAAAATTTCCATTGGGCCGAAGGATACGATTATCTTTTCTTCCAGTCCGATTCCGGGAAATGAGAAGGCCGTTACCAGGGTGATTAATGAGCTTTCCCGTAAAGGTGCAGAGGTAATTTTCCAGGATACCCACGTTTCCGGACATGCCTGCCAGGAGGAGATTAAGCTGATTTATTCTCTGGTGAAGCCTCAGTATGCCATACCCGTTCATGGGGAATACAAGCATCTTAAGGCCCATTCCCGACTGGCTATGGATTTAGGGGTGCCGAAGGAGAATGTATTTATTATTTCCAGCGGTGAAGTATTGGAAATGAACAGTGAAAAAGCCCAGGTTACCGGAAAGGTTCCGGTAGGAGCTATTCTGGTAGACGGTTTAGGAGTGGGCGATGTAGGAAATATTGTATTAAGAGAC
>JBNMJJ010000082.1:0-8773 GCA_050873745.1 Lachnospiraceae bacterium
CGAAGAAGGGGCAGGCTTCTTTGGAAGAAATACTGACAGGGGAAAAAATGCCGGTATGGAAAATGCTTCTGGCCATTGTGGTGGGAGCGGCGCTGATTGTCTGGGGAGCAGATATTACGGTGAATGCAGCTACCATAATTGCGAAGATTTTTGGAATGAGTGACCGACTTATCGGCCTGACCATCGTGGCCTTCGGCACTTCTCTGCCGGAATTGATTACTTCCGTAACGGCAGCCATCAAAGGAAAGACGGACATTGCCATAGGCAATATTGTGGGAAGCAATGTGTTCAATATTCTGTTCGTGGTGGGCACGACAGCGTTGATTACTCCCGTAGCCTTTGCCGAAAACTTTCTGGTGGACAGCATGGTGGCGGCAGCGGCAGCAGTACTTCTTTTACTGGCAGTGCTTAAGGGAAAAAAGCTGACCAGACCGGCAGGGATAGTCATGCTGGCGGTCTATGCAGCGTACTTTATCTATTTATTATAATGAAAAAACAGCCGGGAAAGGTCTGTTTTCCAGGGCCTTATCCCTCTCAAATCCAGACTTGTACAATTTGCGGCTTTCTGCTATAATCGATAAGAAATAGGGGAATTTCTGCGGGAGTTGTCTGGAAGTTTTCCTATCAGAAAACAATAAGAGAATAAAGGAGATTCAACATGAAAGGTAATATCGTAGTTGGACAGTCTGGCGGACCTACAGCCGTAATCAACTCATCTGTAGCCGGTGTTTACAGTGCGGCTAAGAAATTGGGCGTGAAGAAGGTTTATGGTATGGTACATGGAATCGAAGGATTCCTGGATGATAAGTTATGCGACCTGGATGATTATATCCGTGGAGAAGCAGATGTAGAGCTGCTGAAGAGAACACCTTCCGCATTTTTAGGCTCATGCCGTTTTAAAATGCCTAAGATTGAAGGTAATGAAGACGTATATGAGAAAGTTTTTGAAATCATGGAGAAGCATGACATTGAGTGCCTGTTCTACTGCGGCGGCAACGATTCCATGGATACCGTTAAGATGTTGTCCGATTATGCGGCAGCCCACAACAAGCCTCAGAGATTCATGGGTGTGCCCAAGACCATCGATAATGATCTTCCGGTTACTGACCACTGCCCCGGATATGGTTCAGCGGCAAAGTATATTGCCACTTCTTTAAAAGAGATTATCCGTGACAATGAGTCTTTCGGCGCTAAGAAGCCCACCATCTGCATTGTAGAAATTATGGGACGCAACGCAGGCTGGCTGACCGCAGCGGCAGCTCTGGCAAAGGGTGAGGACTGCAGCGGTGTGGATGCTATCTATCTGCCGGAGAGAACCTTTGATATGAACGCTTTCATGGAGAAGGTAAAGCATTTGGCAGCCACCAAATCCTCCGTGGTTATTGCCGTATCTGAAGGCGTTAAGATTGCAGACGGACGCTATGTGTGTGAAGTGGCAAACGAGAACGTTCCCGTGGATGCTTTCGGCCACAAGCAGATGTCCGGTACGGCTGCTTATCTGGCACAGCAGGTTGCAGCAGAAACCGGGTTAAAGACCCGTGCAGTGGAATTTTCCACCTTGCAGAGAGCGGCTACCCATCTTGCTTCCTTAACCGATATTAACGAAGCTTTCCAGGTTGGCGCAGATGCAGTTAAGGCTGCTAACGATGGCAAAACAGGCATGATGATTACTTTAGACAGAAACGGTGACGACCCTTATCAGTGTGGAACCAGCGCATACGATATACACGCTATTGCGAATGTGGAGAGACCCGTTCCCGCAGAATGGATTACTGAAGACGGTTGTGGATTGAATGATGGCTATGAGAAATATGCAAGACCATTAATTATGGGTGAATTAACTCCCGTGATGGTGAACGGACTTCCAAGACATTTGGTAAGAAAATAAGCAATCTGGATAATCAGGGTAATTCTACAATGTGGGGTTACCCTTTCCATATTAAAAAATTCGGTTACCAGGGAGGAATAAGCCATGATTGCAAGTATTATTGGACATTATTTGGTTGATATTGGTCAGATTACGAGAGAACAGCTCCATGACCTGCTGAAGGAACATCATAAGGTGCGTGTTAAGCTGGGCTTAATTGCGGTTTCAGAAGGGTTGATGACACAGGAAGAAGCCGAAAGAGTAAACCGGCTGCAGGCAATCATGGATATGCGCTTTGGCGATATTGCAGTAGAAGAACGTTATCTTACAGAAGAACAGGTGGAGAGCCTTTTAAAAAAGCAGGGAAATGCTTATCTGGCCTTTGCCCAGGCATTGGAGAATCAGCATATTATAAAGATGGAGCAGTTGGAACAACTGGTCATGGATTTTCAGTGCGATAATCACTATACGGACTCCGACATGGAAGCGTTGAAAAGTGACGATATAGACCGGATTCTTGCTCTTTACCTTCCCAGGGAAGGAGAGCGGTATGAGAAGATTGCGGGAATAGCCCTGAAGGCGATAATGCGCCTTGTGGACCAGGATGTGTGGGTAAAAAGCGCCTGCCTGGTTTCTTCCTGGGAATCGGATAAGGGTTCTTTTCAACGGGTTGAAGGAAAAAGTGCTTTTTCCTGTGGTCTGGTTGGCAGGGCGGATAATCTGGCGCCTATGGCAGGGGTTTTCGGGCAGGAGCATTTTATGGCAGTGGACGAAGACGCTCTGGATGCTGTGGGAGAAATGGTCAACTGTATCAATGGCCTGATTGCTACCAAACTGAGTGAAAAGGAAGAAGGGCTTGAGCTGTGTCCGCCTTGTTTTTTCATGAAAATAGGAGGAATTGAAAGCAAAGAGCTTTTGGTTATTTCTATGGAGATTTTGGAACGGGCTGTGGATTTTGTTATAGCATTGGACGATGAAATCAGGGTAAGATAGGAGACATATGGATGGCAAAAATATTAATTGTAGATGACTCCAGAACTTCCAGAAAAATTTTAAGAAAAATATTAGAAAAAGCAGGACATGAAGTCCTTGGTGAAGCAACAAACGGTGAAGAAGGCTACCTGGAATATAAAAAACTTACGCCGGATGCAGTAACTATGGACATTACTATGCCTAAAATGGATGGAATCGAAGCCCTGCAGCTTATTCGTAAATTTGACAAAAAGGCAGTTGTCATCATGATTACCGCAGCAGGACAAAAAGAAAAAATGATACAGGCGATTAAATACGGGGCGGCGGATTTTATTGCAAAGCCTTATGAACCGGGTGATGTTCTCAAAGTAATCGAGAAATTTGTTGCGGAATAGTATACCCTGGATATAGAAGGAAGGAGGGCTATGGTTTCCATTAAAGATGTTGCCGGACATGCAGGGGTATCCATTTCCACCGTTTCCAAGGTGCTGAATCATTATCCCAATATAAGTGAAGCTACCAGAAAAAAGGTGAATCGGGCAGTGGAAGAACTGAACTTTGTTCCCAATTCCGTAGCAGCAGCCCTGTCTTCGAAGCAGGCAGGCAGAGTAGCCCTTATGATAGACCTGAACGTGAAAACACAGGCTATCGATGAAATGGCTATGCGATATATTTCCGGAGCCATAACCAGAGCCATGGAACTGAATCTGGATGTAACCACGCTTTTCGTCTTTATGTTCCAGGATAAAACCACAGAGGAGCTGATTCGCTACCTTCAGTCCCAAAGCATTACCGGAATTATCATCTATGGCGCCGCAGAGGACGACCAGGTACTGCAGGACTTGATTCTCAGAGAGAGATTCAAATCCGTTTTGGTGGACGCCAATCATGTGGGAAGAAGCACCTCGTCCATTGCGATTAACCATAAAAAGGCACAGTATGAGGTGGCCAAAAAAATGCTGGAGGAGTCCCCGGGAAAAAGAATTTTGTATATAAGCGGAGATTCCCGCAGCTATGTGACGGAAAGTCGATTGGAAGGGATGCGGCGGCTGGCAGAGGAAATGGCTCTGGAGCTTGCCGTAGAATATGCCAATTTTTCCGAAGCGAAGGCCAGGGAGATTACCCTGCGGCAGGGAACCTGGGCCGATGCCATCGTCTGCGCCTCCGATTTAATGGCAATCGGGGCCAAGAATGCCCTTAAGGAGATGAAGCTAAAGAGGCCGTTGTGTGGTTTTGACGGTATTTCCCTGATGGCCTATGCAGGTCAGGGAATCTACACCGTCCGGCAGAACTTTTCCGATATTTCCGCCCGGGCAATGGAGGAGCTCCATCGGCTGATGAGCGGTATGGAAGGCAGGATGATTGAAGTCCAATATAGTCTGGAAAAATTAAACTATAACAGTATTATAGCGTGAGAAAACCGGCAGAAAAAAGAAGATGCCGGTTTTTTTGTTATAAGAAAATGCTTGAAGAAAACGTTTTCTTATGTTAAAATTCTAGTGTGAGAAGAAGTTCTAAGGCTCACGCTGGAAATTAGTTTGAATATCAGAAAAATCAGGAGGAGTATATGGCGACGCAGTCAAATTTACAAAAAGATATACTGGTGATGAATATGGATAAGCAGTTGGAAGAGATTTCCCAGGATATGTTTGGAAAAGAGGTACAGGATTTAACGAATCAGGAGACCTACTATGCGGTTCTGGTTCTGGTAAAACGACTGATGGCTGCTTCCAATGCCAACGAAGGCGAGAAGAAGGTTTACTACATATCGGCAGAATTTTTAATCGGTAAGCTGCTCATTAATAATATTTTAAATTTAGGAATATATGATTATCTGGATGGGGTACTGACCAGTAAAGGAAAGAACCTTTCTGACTTGGAAGAGATTGAGCCTGAGCCCTCTTTGGGTAACGGGGGACTGGGAAGGCTGGCGGCCTGCTTTTTGGACTCTATTGCCACCTTGGGGCTGCCCGGTGAAGGCATCGGTTTGAACTATCATTTTGGTTTATTTAAGCAGGAGTTTAAGGATAGACTACAGACCGCACATAAGAACGACTGGATAGAGAAGAATTCCTGGCTGACCAGGACCAATATCAGCTTTGACATCCATTTCGGAGAGAAGAAGGTTACCTCCCGTCTGTACGATATTGATGTGGCAGGCTATGATAACGGGGTAAATAAGCTGAGGCTTTTCGACCTGGAATCGGTGGATGAGTCACTGGTGAAGGAGGGCATTTCCTTTGACAAGGAGGAGATTGAGAAAAACCTGACCCTGTTTTTATATCCTGATGATTCCGATGAAGCGGGAAATCTGCTGAGAATCTATCAGCAGTATTTCATGGTCAGCAACGCAGCACAGTTGATTTTACGGGAAATGAAAGAGAAGAAGTATGACCTTAAAAAACTTTACGAGCATGCGGTGATTCAGATAAACGACACCCATCCCACTATGGTCATTCCCGAATTAATCCGCATTCTGGTGGAGGATAAGGCCTTTACCCTGGATGAGGCGATTGAGGTGGTAAGTAAAACCTGTGCCTACACGAATCATACGATTCTGGCAGAAGCGTTGGAAAAATGGCCCTTAAGCTATCTGGAGAAGGTGGTTCCCCAGTTGGTGCCCATAATTCAGGAGCTGGATAAGCGGGTGAAAGCCAGGTATAAGGATGCGGCGGTGCAGATTATTGACGAAGATGACCGGGTACATATGGCCCATATTGATATTCACTACGGATTTTCCGTCAATGGTGTGGCGGCAATCCATACGGAAATTTTGAAGAATACGGAGCTGAATGCTTTCTATAAACTGTATCCTGAGAAATTTAACAATAAAACCAACGGCATTACCTTCCGCCGCTGGCTGATGTCCTGCAATCAGGAGCTGACTGCACTGATTCAGAAAAATATCGGCTCAGGCTTCAAAAAGAATGCTATGGAATTGGAAAACTTACTCACCCTGAAAGAGGACGAAGCCTTTTTAGACCAGCTAATGAAGATAAAAAAGGGAAAAAAGCAGGAGCTGGCAGCCTATATTAAGGAGCATGAAGGGGTGGAAATCAATCCTGACTCTATTTTTGACATCCAGATTAAGCGGCTCCATGAGTACAAACGCCAGCAGATGAACGCCCTTTACATTATCCATAAGTATCTGGAAATAAAAGGGGGCAAAAAGCCGAAAACTCCCATCACCTTCCTGTTTGGGGCAAAGGCGGCTCCGGCCTACATTATTGCCCAGGACATTATTCATCTGCTTCTGGTTTTGCAGGAGATTGTCAATAAGGACCCGGAGGTAAATCAGTACATGAAGGTGGTTATGGTGGAAAACTATAACGTAAGCTATGCCGAACGTCTGATTCCTGCCTGCGATATTTCCGAACAGATTTCCCTGGCCTCCAAAGAAGCCAGCGGAACCGGAAACATGAAGTTTATGCTGAACGGTGCGGTTACTCTGGGAACGGCTGACGGAGCCAACGTGGAAATCCATGAGCTGGTGGGGGATGAGAATATTTATATCTTTGGGCAGGAATCCGATGCCGTTATCGGGCACTATAAAAAGGCGGATTACTGTTCCAGGGATTATTATGAGAAGAGCCCTGTCATTCGTGAAGCGGTGGACTTTATTATCAGTAAAAAAGCTTTGGAAGCAGGTCATAAGGAGAATCTGGAAAGGCTGTATAAAGAGCTGCTGAATAAGGACTGGTTTATGACCCTGCTGGATTTGGAGGAATATATTTCCGCTAAAGATAAAGCCTTTGAGGACTATGAGGATAAGGCGAAGTGGAAACAGATGATGCTGGTGAACATTGCCAAAGCTGGCTTCTTTTCTTCTGACAGAACCATTATGGAATATAACAGGGATATTTGGAAACTGTAAAAAAGAAGGAGCAGCCGCTGGATAAAAAGGACGGGACGGACAGTCCCATGCCTGCAAAAAACGAAAAGGAGCAAAAGGGTTATGCGAAAAAGTGGAGTTTTATTACCGGTATCCGGAATTTCTTCCGACTATGGAATTGGGACATTTTCGAAAGAGAGCTATGAGTTTGTAGATTTTCTTGAAGAGGCAGGGCAGAAGCTGTGGCAGATTCTGCCTCTGGGGCCCACCGGTTATGGAGATTCCCCTTATCAGTCCTTTTCTACCTTTGCGGGTAATCCATACTATATCGATTTGGAAGAGTTCATTGAAAAGGGATGGCTGACAAGGCAGGAGTGCGAAGGGGCGGATTTTGGTCAGAACCCTGAGTATGTGGATTATGAAAAGCTTTTTCTGAGCCGTTTTCTTCTGCTGCGTAAGGCCTATGACAGAAGCAATATCAGAGAGGATGGGGATTTTCAGGAGTTTGTCAGAGAAAATGCCTTTTGGCTGAAGGATTATGCCCTGTATATGGCTGTCAAAGATTCCCTGGGAGGAGTAAGCTGGATTACCTGGGATGAGGAAATCCGTCTGCGGAAAGAGGCGGCAATGGAGACCTATGGAAGAAGGCTTAAGGAGGAGATTCACTGCTATGAATTTCAGCAGTATTTTTTCCGAAAACAGTGGAAGAGGCTGAAAAAATATGCCAACGATAAAGGCATTGAAATCGTAGGGGATATTCCTATTTATGTGGCTCTGGACGGAGCGGATACCTGGTCCCAGCCTGAGCTGTTCCAGTTGGATGGGGAAGGGATACCCACTGCGGTGGCAGGCTGCCCGCCGGATGCCTTTTCCTCCACCGGACAGCTTTGGGGCAATCCGCTGTACCGATGGGATTATCATAAGGAAAGAGGCTACGACTGGTGGATAAAGCGGCTGGACTACTGCTTTGAGCTGTATGACATTGTGCGTATCGACCATTTCAGAGGTTTTGACGAATACTATTCCATTCCTTACGGGGCCGAGACGGCTGTAAACGGATGCTGGGAAAAGGGCCCAGGTATGGAGCTTTTTACCACTTTGAAGGAAAAACTGGGAGAAAAAAAGGTAATTGCAGAGGATTTGGGCTTTTTAACGGAAAGTGTGCTTCAACTGGTGAAGGCCACCGGTTATCCGGGAATGAAGATTCTGCAGTTTGCTTTCGACTCCCGGGAGGAAAGCGATTATCTGCCCCATAATTATGGGAAAAACTGCGTTGTCTATACGGGAACCCACGACAATGACACGACGGCCCACTGGTTTAAGGCGCTGAACGAGCATGACCGGGATTTTGCCAAACGCTACCTCCATTTGCATAAGGAGGAAGAAGCCTGCAGCGAGCTGGTGCGCCTGGCCCTGGCCAGCGTGGCGGACACCTGCATTATTCCCATTCAGGACTTTTTGGGTCTGGGGGAAGAGGCAAGAATCAATATCCCTTCCACCCTGGGAAACAACTGGAAATGGAGACTGAAAAAGGGACAGCTTACCAGCCAGCTCGCCAGTGAGATGAAGAAACTGGCCCGGCTGTATGGAAGATAGATTAAAGAAACGCTGATTAAATCAGCATTTCCTTAATCGCAAGAGGGGAATACGCCCTGGCTTAAGCTGGAATTGTGATACCGGCTGTCATAGGTGACTTCCCTGCCAAACCAGTCAGGGGGCTGGAAAAGATTGGCCTCCTCTTCACTGGCAAATTCTACCTCGGCGATGACAAGGCCCTGGAAGGGAGAGGCAAAGACATCCAGTTCAATGGTATGGCTGCCCAGAGGAAGAAGGTAGCGTTTTTTCCGAATAAGGATACCGTCAGCCTTGGGCAGAAGATGGGTATAGGCCTCCTTCGTCAGGGGCAGATTATACTCTTCCCGGGAGAGAAGCCCTTTTCCTTTGTAAGTAAGATAATAGTTTTCGTCCTCCCGGCGTACCCGGATGACCGGATTGGTGGACAGATAGCCCTGCTCCAGAAGGCGGAAGGGACAGGCATCCAGACCGGGCAGGGAAGAAATTAAAAATTTACGTTCGATTTCCATAAGCATATACTCCTGTAG
>JBNMJJ010000083.1:0-8741 GCA_050873745.1 Lachnospiraceae bacterium
CTATCCGCCAGGGTATCAGCCACAATTTATAGCGTTTGTTAGGAAATAATAACACAAGATATGGAGGGATTCAAGAAAAAAGTAGATAAATCCCTCTCCTCGGGTAAAATGCCAAAGTCTCAATTTGGACGCTTCAATCACCCGATTTTTTCACAGAGGGTAAGTAATTCCTCAAACCGTTCGATGGAATAATCCCATTCTTCCGGCTGTCCAAAGCCGTATTTACAGTAGACGAAGGGAAGTCCGACAAATCGGCAGGCATCCAAATCCCCCTGGGTGTCGCCTACATAGATGGCGGAGGTAAAGTGGTTGCGGGCCATCACCAACTGGCAGTTGTAGCCCTTTCCCTTGCCGGTATAGCCGGGGCACTCGAAATCGGTAATGTATTGGGTGATGCCCAAAGCCTCCATGACCAGTTCGATGTAGCCTGCCTCACAGTTGCTGACGATGCAGACCTTATAATTTTCTGCCAGCTTTTTGACGGTTTCCACTACGCCGTCAAAAACCTTCCCGGGGTGGGCGGCCAGATATTCATGCTCTTTGTCGCAGCACTCATCAATCAGCCTTCGCTGGCCTTCTTCGTCCAGTTCAGGAAAGACAATGGCGGCAATCTCGTACAGGGTTCTGCCGAACAGCTCCTTTAATCTCTGGGGGGTAGCCCGGAAAGCCACTTCCGTTTTGGTTTCCAATACCTGATTCCAAACCTGGGCCACTACGGCGGTGGAATCCCACAGAGTTCCGTCAATATCTAAAAGCACAGCATCCATGATTTCTTTACCTCCGAATAATAACCTCAAATATCCCAAATCAGCGGGGAGAATGCCCATTTCTGGGCATTCTCCGGTGTGAGCCCGGCATATGCTTCGCATAAGCCTCCGAACTTCTTGGCGCATGCCCTTTGGGCATGATTTGCCCACTGGCGTGAGCCTTTAGGAGTTCTCTTCACACCATAGTTTACAAAAAAATTTTTCTTTTGGCAAATAAAAAAGAATCTTGCCGGAAGGGCTTTTTTTCGGCAGTTTTTGGAAAAAATAAAGGAAAGCAGTAAAAAGGAGAGGAAAGGCGGACAAGATGAGAAAGGAAACAGGGATATATTTGGCGGCTTTGGGGGCAGACCACGGCTGCGCTTTTTATTATGGAAAACGACCGCCTTCTGGAAGGGTATCCCCGATTGCGGAAATAAGAGGGTTTTTCCATAAAAATCCGGGAAAAGCATTGACAGGGAAATTTTGATGCACTATTATACTAAGTAACTAATACAATAATATAGTGAGGCAGATAATCTGGCTTTGTCATAGTGAATTTAGCAAAGGAGGAACAGTGGATGTGGAAATTAGACGCTAACCAGCCTATTTATTTACAGATTGCAGAGCGGCTGGAACTGGCTATCTGCTCCGGTATCTATCAGCCCGGAGAGCGGATTCCCAGTGTTAGGGATTTGGCGGCTGAGGCAGGAGTGAATCCCAATACTATGCAGAGGGCCCTGGGAGAGTTGGAAAGGAAGAAGGTAGTGGTTACTTTTCGAACCAGTGGAAGAACGGTGACGGAGGATAAGGTGATGATTAGAGAAACGAGAAACGCACTGGCCCGGGAACAGGTGGAAGAATTTTTGAAGAAGATGAAGGAAATGGGTTTTGAAAAGGAAGAAATTATAGATTTGCTGACTGAACAGGGGGGGGGCAGCAGCCAAAGAGGAAAGCAGGATGAGTAAAAGGACTGCGTTGACAGAAGAATGAGAGGAGTAGAAGATGGAAGATTTAGTAGTTATCAATGGACTATCCTATAGTTACGGAAAAAGCCGTGGCGAGACAAAGTATGCTTTAGAGGATTTACAGCTTCGTTTCTCTCCCGGCCGGGTGATTGGCATTCTGGGGCCTAACGGAAGCGGGAAGAGCACGCTGATTAAGCTGCTGAACGGTTTGCTGGTGCCGACCAGGGGAGAGATTACGATTGACGGACATCGGCCCGGTGTGGAAACCAAAGCGGTGGTTTCCTATCTTCCGGAAAGAACCTATCTGCAGGCAGGACAAACGGTGCGTCAGATGCTGGAGTATTTTGCGGATTTTTATGCGGACTTTTCCATGGAAAGGGCGAGAGCCATGCTGGAATCTCTGGGAATTAAAGAGGAAGAGCCTCTGAAAACTCTGTCCAAGGGAACCAGGGAGAAGGTTCAGTTGATTCTGGTCATGAGCCGGGACGCCAAAGTGTATATTCTGGATGAGCCTATAGCCGGAGTCGACCCGGCGGCAAGAGATTATATTATCCGAACCATTATTCAGAATTACAATGAAAATGCGGTAGTGCTTCTGGCAACCCATTTGATTACCGATGTGGAAGCCATTCTGGATGAAGTGGTATTTATCAAACAGGGAAAAAAGGTGCTCCAGGCCACCGTCGAGGAAATCAGGGAGCAGCAGGGAAAGAGTGTAGACGCTTATTTCAGGGAGGTATTCGCATGTTAGGAAAATTACTAAAGCATGAATGGATAAGATTGTGGAAGATTCCCACTTTTTTACTGATTTTGCTCCAGATTATGGCTTTGGGAGTCGGCCTGACCTTTTTGGAACCGGTCTTTTACAGTGGGGCCGAAGGGGTGCAGGCTATTATCGTTCTGGTCTGGTGTACCTTTGGGGTTGCGGTTATCGGAGTGGCTCTGGGAACCTATATTTATCTGGCCCTCCAGTTTTATAAAAGTACATATTCGGATGAGGGTTATCTTACCCATACCCTTCCGGTTACGCCCCGCCAGATTCTGGTAAGCAAAATTCTGATTATGGCTTTATGGCAGTGTATTGCTGTGCTGGGAATAATGCTGGCAGTCTCTGTTTTCGTTCTGGTATCCTCATTCTGTCTGGGAGAAAATCCGGCGGATTGGATAGCGAGAATCCGTAATGTGATACATGATTATGGAACAAAAGAGTGGATTAATTGTTTTTTTGCTGTTATAATAAACGGCATAACAGGCGTGTTTTACAGCGGAGTGTGGATTACAGCCTCGGTTACTATAGGACAGATGGTGAAGAAGCACCGTATCGCAGCGGCTTTTGGAGCGGCCTGCCTGCTTTCGTTTATTGTTTCCTTTTTCCAGAACATGATACGGCTGCCGTTCATCGGTACGTATTCGACAACGGTAACGGATTTTATCATGAGTGGAATTTGGTCAGGTACAGTATTGAATGTCATTTCTGCGGTTGTGCTTTATATCATAAGCGAATATCTGCTTCGCCATAAACTGAATCTGGAATAATCGAAAGAAGAAAGGAACGGAGAAGATACTAAACAGTCGAAAAAGGATAGGAAAATATGCGTAGTTTAATTACCATCGAAAATATGGAGAAGGTGTATAACCCGGGCGAAAATGAGGTCAGGGCATTGGATGGAATCAGCCTGACCATAGAGGAAAAAGAATATGTAGCAATCATAGGACAGTCGGGAAGCGGAAAATCGACGTTTATGAATATGCTGGGCTGCCTGGACGTTCCCACAAGGGGAAACTACATATTGAACAATCGAAATGTGGCTCATTTAAGTGATAATGAGCTGTCGGATATTCGGAATCACGAAATCGGCTTTATTTTTCAGGGCTTCAATCTGATTGCCAATTTGAATGCTCTGGAGAATGTAGAACTGCCCCTCCTTTACCGGGGGGTGGCTAAAAGCGAACGAATCCGCCTTGCAGAGGCCGCTTTAAAAAAAGTGGGCCTGGAGAAGCGAATGGACCACAGGCCCTCCCAGCTATCCGGCGGACAGCAGCAGAGGGTGGCTATTGCCAGAGCGATTGCTCAGGCGCCCCCTATCCTTCTGGCGGATGAGCCTACGGGAAATCTGGATTCTTCTTCCAGCAAGGAAATTATGCAGATTCTGAAACAGCTTAATCAGGAGGGGCACACATTGATTTTAATTACCCACGATAACAACATTGCGGCCCAGGCGCCCAGAATTATCCGTATGATGGATGGAAAAATCGTGGAAGATACAAAAGCGCTGTAAAAGCAGCAGGTAGGAGATTGGAGAGAAGTAATGGGAAAACTTTTTAAAAAGAACAATGCGGATGCAGCAGGGATAAACGCTGGCGGCCCAGGCGGTCAGGAGAAGAAAAAATGGAGCGGAAAAAAGAAGGCTCTGGTTTTGGGAGTCGTTTTAGCAGCGGGTTTCTTTGGCTACAAGGCTTTTGGCGGGGGAAGCCAAGCGCCTGTAGTGATGACGGCTTCAGCGGTAAGACAGGATATTAGCCAGACGCTGGACACCAGCGGAACGGTGATTTCTGATAAGGTAGTAAATTATTTTGCTCCGGTCAGCGCCAAAATCGGAGACATCAAGGTTCAAAAGGGAGAAACGGTGAAGAAGGGGGATGTAATAGTGGCTTATGACGAATCCTCTCTTTCAGAGCTGAAAACCCTTACGGAATTGAGCCTCCAGGCCAATAACGGCGGCTATCAGGACAGTGTGGAAAAAAATCAGAAACAGCAGTCCATGTATACGGAAGCTACCACCAATCTGGAGATTTTGCAGCAGCAGATTAGCGATACGGAGGCGCGCATCAATGATGCAAAGAAAAGGATGGAAAAGAAGGAGGCGGATTTGGCCTGGTACGGAACCGCACTGGAAATTTCCAGACTGGATTGGGCTGACCAGCCTGAAAGCGAGGAGTATCAGAACCTCCTGAAGCTGATTCAGCAGAATCAATATGACCAGAAGAACCATCCGGAATTACGGCAGCTTCGTGATGAGATAGCAAAGGATGAGAAGCTGCTTAGTGAGTATAAGGCGTATGAATCCGAAATGAAATCTCAGAAAAATTCCTCAGAGGGAAGCAAGCTAAGCTCCGGCGGACAGGCACAGGCGAAGGCAAACGCTGAGGCAGAGGGCCTGAAGCTGGAAAAGAGAATGTCGGCAATCCAGGCTAATGAGCAGGGAATTACGGCAGAATTTAATGGTGTAGTGACCCAGATGGATGCGGTGCAGGGAAAAACACCTCAGGAGGGAGAGCTTCTTTTCCGCTTGGAAAGTCTGGAAGATGTTGTGGTTTCTCTTTCCGTCAGCAAATACGATTTAGACAAGTTGAAGGTAGGTCAGGCGGCGAAGCTGACTATCGCCGGAAAGACCTATGATGGTAAGGTTTCCCGAATTGAACAGATGGCTACGAAAAATGCGAATGGGGCCGCTGTAGTAGGGGCTTACATACAGATTACTAATCCGGACCAGGCTCTGTTTCTCGGGGTAGAAGCTAAGGTGGCTGTTTCTACGGGAGAGGTAAAGGGCGCCATTACCGTGCCCAGCGAGGCAATCAATACGGATGTAGAGGGCCAGTTCGTCTATGCGGTGGAAAACGGGATTGTAGTGAAGAAAAGGGTAGTAACAGGATTAGCCACTGATTTGGATATAGAAATCAAGGAAGGGCTTGAAGAAGGAGTGCAGGTTATTACCCAACAGGATATAGGCATTATGGAAGGAATGGCAGTAAGTACCTTTTCGGCCACATAGTGGAGGATGATATGTCACAGATTTGGGAATATGTAAAAATTGCAATAAAAAATATTAAAGGGAATAAAGGCCGCTCTATTCTTACCATGCTGGGAATCATTATCGGTATTTCCTCCGTTATTATGATTATAGCGGTAGGAAACGGAGTAAAAGGTCAGCTAAATTCGGAGTTGGATAATATTGGCAGCGGTCAGATTGCTATTTATACGGATGGAAAAGCCGGAAGTATTCGGTTTACATCGGATGATTTTACCCTGATAAAAGAAAAAGTGCCTAATGTAAAGGCGGTAACTCCTTCTATGAACGGCTACGGCAGTGCGATTGGCCCTAAAGGAGATTATGATGCAATAGTAAAGGGAGGGAATGAAGGACTGCAGTACACCAGCGGAGACCCTCTTGTGATGGGCAGATACTTTACGGCAGAAGAGGTTTCCCAGGGAAAGAGAGTATGTGTCATCACTGAAAACAGTGCAAAGAAGATGTTTGGAACCACCGAAGTACTGGGCCTGTCCTTTGAGTTGGAGCTTTACGGAATCAGCCAGGAGGTTTCTGTGGTTGGAATTAAAAAGGATAGCCCTGCAGGACTGATTACTGGCAGCATGGATGGTGTTACTGCGGAACTTCCCTATACGACCATGGGAAATCTGTTCCAGTATTATACAGACAGCTTTACCGAATTTATTGTTGTGGCTGACTCCAGTGCTCAAAGTACCCCGGTGGCACAGAAAAGCGTTAATCTAATGAAGAATAGGTATTCTGTCACAGAGGATAATGTAATTTTGGTACAGAATTTTGTGGATTTAGCTTCTGAGGTAACTTCAATATTGGATACGGTAACTTTATTTATTTCCTTTGTGGCCGCCATTTCCCTTCTGGTAGGTGGAATCGGTGTAATGAATATTATGCTGGTTTCCGTAACGGAGCGTACCCGGGAGATTGGTATCCGTAAGGCTCTTGGAGCCAGAACAGGCTCGATTTTGACGCAGTTTCTGGCAGAGGCAGGAATGATTACCTTGCTTGGGGGAATTATCGGAATTATCTTAGGCGCTCTTGGAGGAGTTGCGATATGTAAAGTGCTGAATATGGTCCCCAGCATTTCTCTTGCCACGGTTTTGGCTGCCTCTGTTTTTTCTTCCGGTGTAGGTATTTTCTTTGGTATCTATCCGGCGAAGAAGGCGGCCGCTTTAAGCCCGATTGAGGCGTTGAGGCATGAATAGGCAGTTGATGAATAGATAGTTGAATAGTTTGAGAAAGACAGGCGGAGTTTTCCGACTGTCTTTTTCTTTTTTCGAGAGGAGACGAGAAGATTAAACTTAAGCGGAGGTAAGTGTTTAAGCGGGAGGGAGCAGTTTGGCCTGGGCACAGGGAGAAAAAATCACCTTTCATGCCCTTAAAAACTATTTATTTGTCTAAAAGTGGGTAATTTATGGTGGGCGTGGGCATAGAGAAAGTTTTTTGTGTCCAGTGCCCTGTTTTTGCCTGAAAGAAGGGTGGTGAAGGATAATTTTTCTCTCTATGCCCTTACAAGCAATATTTCTTGGTTAGATTGTGCTTGTATTTCATTTTTGTGGGCAGAGGTGACGGAAAAATATGCCTATGCCCACCATACGGGCAGCAGGAAAGGAAAAATATGCCTATGCCCGCCCCTCAGGCCGCCAGGGGCGGAAAAATATGCCTATGTCCGCCCAAGCACGCCAAACCAGATTAAACTGCATATCTCATAAATCATGCAGGGATTTCTGGTTTGATAGTAATTGCTAACTATGGGCTTTAGTGCTATAATAACCCCATATATGTAGAAAAGTAAGGGCAGAAAACCTAAAATAAAGGTATTCTCCCTGCTGGCCTCCGATACCGTAAAGCGGCATCGGAGACGGAATCTTAAAAGATAAATACAAGATAGAATGAGAGGAAAGATGAAAAATAGAATCAAAATAAAAGGAATGCTGCGTGCCTATTTACAGTCCTCCCTTTATCTGGGAGTTTTACTGGCAATAGTGAACCTGGCAATATACGTTTTCGACTATCGATGCGGTTTGATTTTATCCTGTTTTGTGCTGCTTTATTTTGCCGTCGTCTTTTACCTGTTCTGGAACAGTAAAACGGTGGTGATGACGGAGTTGGTGAGCTTCGCCACAGAATATGGGCAGATACAGCGGCAGCTCTTAAGGGAGCTGGAACTGCCCTATGCTCTTTTGGATGACCACGGAAGGGTTATCTGGACCAATGAAGCCTTTGAGACGGTTATCCACAAGCCCAAGGGCTATTCCAAAGGCATTACCACGCTCTTTCCGGAGATTATGCCGGATAAACTTTTAGGGGAAGAGGATAAAGCGGAGACTCAGCTTTCCTATGAAGGCGGTGAGTATTTGGCCCGGCTGACCAAGATTTCCCTGAAGGAAATGGCAAAAAACAGTGATATTATCAGCCCTGACGGCTATGACGGCTACCTGGTTGCCCTTTATTTATTCGATGAAACGGCATTGCGGATTGCGTTAAAGGAAAATGACAACCAGTCTCTGACCGTGGGAATGATTTATCTGGATAACTATGAAGAAGCGCTGGAAAGCGTGGAAGAGGTAAGGCGTTCTCTGCTGATTGCCCTGATTGACCGTAAGATTAACAAATACATCGCCGCTCAGGATGGTATCTGTAAGAAGCTGGAGAAGGATAAGTATTTTATCATTTTACGGAAAGAAGCGGTTATACAGTTGCAAAACAGCCGCTTTGATTTGCTGAACGAAGTAAAGACCGTTAATATCGGAAATGAGATGGCGGTAACCTTGAGTATCGGTATCGGTATGAACGGCGATACCTATACGCAGAATTATGAGTATGCCCGGATCGCTATCGATATGGCCCTTGGGCGCGGCGGTGATCAGGCTGTAGTAAAGAATGGTGGAAAGATCCTCTATTTCGGCGGAAAATCCCAGCAGCTCGAAAAGACAACGCGTGTAAAGGCGCGTGTAAAGGCACATGCGCTCAGAGAGCTTCTTGAGACAAAGGATCGTCTTCTGATTATGGGACATAAGATCGGAGATATTGATTCCTTCGGCGCAGCGATCGGAATGTACCGGATCGCCGTAGCATTGAATAAAAAGGCATATATCGTGATCAATGAGGT
Organism: Lachnospiraceae bacterium; assembly: GCA_050873745.1. GTDB lineage: Bacteria > Bacillota > Clostridia > Lachnospirales > Lachnospiraceae > SFDP01. The sequence goes on from JBNMJJ010000083.1 coordinate 8,609, forward strand.
CACCTCCTCGGTACGGCCCATGATGGATCGATTTACCGGAAACAGTGACTATCCGAAGGATCTGTTTGTTACCGGCGAGGAAGCGGCAGAGCTGGCAGACCCCAGCACCGCACTGGTAGTTGTGGATGTAAAC
>JBNMJJ010000084.1:0-8545 GCA_050873745.1 Lachnospiraceae bacterium
GAATCCGCCCGGAAAATCACCCAGGTCAGGTTCACAAAGAAAAAGGTTACTATTCCCGTAATCAGCCTCCACAGCTTTCTTCCCATACCCCGAGTTCTGGGAGTATGCCTCTGCCCTCTCTCTTCTATTGCCTTTTTTCCGTCCAGTACAATCTTCTCCAAAGTCAGAAAGGCCCCATGCAGACCGCCCCACAGCAGGAAGGTCCAGTTGGCTCCGTGCCACAGACCGCTGAGCAAAAACACCAATATGGTATTTAAATAGGTACGCAGCCTTCCCTTACGGTTTCCTCCCAGCGGAATATACACATAATGGGTAAAAAATCTAGTCAGCGTCATATGCCAGCGGGACCAGAAATCCCCTATTGTTCCAGACTTATAGGGGGAATTAAAATTGATGGGAAGCTCTATATTAAACATGGCCGCCATCCCCAGAGCCATATCGCTGTAGCCGCTGAAGTCAAAGTAAATCTGCAGGGTATAGGCCAGCATAACTGCCCAGGCGGAACCACTGCCCAGCGCAGCCACATCTCCAAAGCCTGCAGTGACCACTCTGGACAGGGTATCTGCAATAAGCACCTTTTTTCCCAGCCCCAGTGTAAACCCGTACAGCCCCTCTGCCAGATGCTCATAATTTATCGTCTTTCTGCTTTTATCCCTGAATTGGGGTACCAGCTCCGAGTGCATCACAATGGGCCCGGCCACAAGCTGGGGAAAGAAGCTGACAAAGGCTGCATACTCCAGAAAGCTGTAGGATATTCCCTCCTTTTCCCTGTAGCAGTCGATAATATAGGATAACTGCTGAAAGGTAAAGAAACTTATCCCCAGAGGCAGAAAGATATTCTTCCACTCCCAGCCCTGCCCCATAGCCCGGTAAACATTGTCCATAAAAAAATTATAATATTTGAAATAAAATAAGAGACCAAGATTGAAAATCAGGCCCAGAGAAAACAGGCAGGTTAAAGCCTTGTCGGGCCGCTGTCTTTCGGCCTTAAATTTCCCGCTTTCCTCCTGCCTTTGCTGATGAATTTTTTTCTTCCGTCCGGTCATGCCTCTGGCCAGAAAAAAATTCACCAGAATACTGGACAGAATCAATACCAGATAGATTGGTTTTTCGTAGCCGTAGAACCACAGAGACATCAAAAAGAGCCACAGCAACCCTGCCTGTCCCTGCTTTCCGCAGGCATATTTATTTAAGCCGAAATACCCGATTAACGTAACGGGCAAGAAAAACAAAATAAAAATGTATGAATTAAATAGCATAATCTTTCCTGTTCATCTTCATCATAACCCACTCCATAGGCTTTCTACAGAATAGCATAAAAAGAATAGAAATACTATAGAAACCCGATGACTTACTTTCTTATGCTTCTCAGATAAAATGCGGTAACCGCAGGCATGGAATAAATGATGGGAAAGGCGTACCTGGGCTGGTTCTGTATCTGCGGAGCCAGGATGATAATCAGGAAAGAAAGAAACAGGGGAAGAAATACCGCCAGCTCCTTCTTTTTCTTATCCTGAAACATAAAAAGCATAACCGTAAACATCAACATAATATAAAAGGCCACATTATTCAAAAGGCCGATTATGGGAAGCCGGTACAGCAGGGAATAATAGCTGACCATAATGGTACATAAGCCATGCATCCAGTCCGGCACCTCAAAATTGATTTCCTCCAAAATTCCATACTCCACCATGATTTCCTCACCCACATTACAGTCCTTGTTATGGACAATATTGTCAATATTGGGCGCAAAAAGATAGTAGTTTTGGTTCCATGTGGCCTCCACATAGCAAAGAGGATGCTTGAGAAACTGCTGAAGCCACACTTTGAAATAAGCCATCAGCTCCCCGGCTGTATCTGCATGGTAGGTGGATTTTACCGGGTCTGCCGTCAATTCATAGTATTCTTCGGCCAGCAAATCATACCGCAATACCGCATCGATGGCGGCTCTCTCCTCTTTCGTCACCTCATCCCCATAGTCACGGACATACCTTGCCGTCTGCTGGAAGGGTAAAGAAAGCATTTCCTTGGGAGAGTTATGCTGCACATCATAGCCCACCGTAATCAGCCAGGTTACCCCTGCTGCCAATGCCAGAGGAGCCACACAGCAGCTTCCTTTCACTATCAGCCCCCTTCTTCCTTCCCCTGACTTCTTCTTTTTTAACCCGTAAAGCTCCATTGCCGCCATCAGCAAAAGCAAAGGCACATAAATATATTTGCCGTTATTGCGAAAAAGTATCATCAACGTACCAGAGATAATCCAGGCAGCCAAATATCCCTTCCGGCTCCAGAAAGCCTCGCCCATTCTCAGCCATTCCATGACCAGCAGGAGTAAAAGCAGGAAGAAGACCGTATACAGATAGTCCTTAATGGGAAAAGAAGCATAGCCTGCAAAATAGGGGGCAATGCAATAAATCCCCAGACTCAGCGCAATCAGCCAGTTAGGAGCCTTCCACTTCTTCATCAGCATAAGTGACCAGGCCAGAACCGCCGACATAATCAGGGATTGAAGGAGAATGAAGAAAAATAATCCCAGATTGGCGCTGCCCAGCCACAAACCTATCTGCACCACCGCCCCGAAAAGCCAGGTGTGGAAAACCGGCTGCCAGTCACTGTAGGCCTGATAGCCGAAGAAGAAGGATAGCTGATTCCAGTTATCGTAGGACATTGTGCCGGGATAACGAAGCAGAATATGTATCAGCCATATTCCCATAATCGCTCCCCAGCAAACCAGCCAGGGATGCTTTTCATAGCCTGCCGTCAGCCTGTTTTTTTTCAGGACAAAATCCCTTCCCTGGTGAAAAAAGCCGTACAGTACATTGATTGCCGTCAGATACAGCATATACATTCCTGCGAAGATGACCAGCGTTTTCAAAAGCCGAATATCCGAATCAAAAAGTACCTTTAACGTATTTGCGTAGGAAAAACCAATGCCTGCCGTATAGCCTGCAGAAAATATCACCGAAAGCAGACGGCTTAAACCAATGGGACGGCTTTTTTTGACCATCCATACCCGGTGATAGGCATAGAAAAAGAACAGGGTAAGTACCGTAATCGTAAAGCCCTTGCCCTCCAAATCCTTCTGCAGAATCTCCAGCACCTTGTAAATCATCAGATAAAGCGGATTTCCAATTCCCGATTCTGCCGCCTCTCCCACATTTAAATCCAGTGCTAATGCCATGGCAGTGCAGACTGCCCCCAGCAAAATAAAAAAGGTGTTTTGCCCTAAAGTTATTCTTCTCTTCCCCATTCCTTTTCTTCCCCCATCTTTGGCAGACTGCTTTGTTTTCCGGTTCTGTCACTGATAATGTATCTGGGCCTGGCTTTGCTTTCCATATATATTTTTCCGATATATTCTCCCAGAACCCCTGAACAAATCAGTTGGATTCCCCCCAGAAAGCAGATGAGACAGGTCATGCTTGCCCAGCCGCTGACGGTGTCTCCTCTGAAATACATCACCACCGACCAGATTACCCCCAAAAAGCTGAGACCCGCAATAAACAGCCCCAGCCCCATAATCATACGGATTGGCCTGATGCTTAAGCTGGTAATTCCGTCAAAAGCCAGGGACAGCATTTTTCCCAGAGGATAATGACTTTTTCCCGCCTTTCGTTCATGACGCTCATAATATACACAGGCGCTTTTAAAGCCTACCAGAGGAACCATTCCCCGCAGATAAATGTTCACTTCCTTAAACTGTGCCAGCTCCTGCAGCACTCTGGAGGACAGAAGGCGGTAATCCGCATGATTATACACCACCTCTGCCCCAAACCATTTCAACAGCTTATAAAAGCCTTCCGCCGTCGCCCGTTTAAAAAAGGTGTCCGTATCCCTTCTGCTGCGGACGCCGTAGACGATTTCGCAGCCTCCCAGATATTCTTCCACCATCTGGTCCATGGCATTGATGTCATCCTGACCATCACAGTCAATAGTGATGGTAATGTCACACTTATCCTTAGCCTCCATCAAGCCTGCCAGAACCGCATTCTGATGGCCCCGGTTCCTGCTCAGACAGATACCCTCCACCCGTTCTTCCCGGGCCGCCATATCGCAAATCAACTGCCAGGTATTATCCCTACTGCCGTCGTTCACCAGCAGCACCCTGCTCTTTGAGGCTATCTTCTCCTGCTTCACAAGCTGCTCTATTTTCTCCGCAAACAGCTTCCCCGTAATAGGCAGAACCTCTTCTTCATTATAGCAGGGGACCACAATATATAAAACAGGTACCATTTCCATCCTCTCTTTTACCCAGCCCCAAGGCTTTTTTCTCCCTTCGGCTGTTCCATCATGCCACAGTTTCCTTCTTTTATACCGACTCATAAATCCTGATTAGTTTCCGGATATTCTGCTGTATGTCATACTCTTCTCTGGTTCTTTCTGCCCCGGCGGTTCCCAGCCTTTTTTGCAGCTCAATATCCTGCAGGCAGGTTTTGATTGCCTGCTTTAAGGCGGCCTCATCCTTTACCGGAACCGTCAGGCCGTTTTCGCCGGGCTCAAGCATCTGGCGTACTCCGCCGATGTCCGAAGCTATACAGGCACAGCCATAGGCCATCCCCTCCAGCAGGGATACGGGATGTCCTTCAAAGTAGGAGGGCAGGAGAAAAATATTGCATTCTCTCAGCATCCTGTCCTTTTTTTCAGGCCCAATCCAGCCTAGCTGATGCACCCATTCTCCCAGCCCATCCGCCTTCTGCTTTAAGCCGGATTCCTCCCAGGCCCCGCCGAGATACAATTCCATTTCGGGGAACTCATGATGCAGCTCTTCACAGGCCGTAAGCAGCTCACCGATTCCCTTTTCCCGGCACAGCCTGCCTAAAAATAAAAGCTTTTGCTGAGAGTAATCTTTTTCCACCTTTCCCGGGATGAACACCGAATTGGGCAAAAGCACAATCTTTTCCCTGTCCACAATCTGTTCAAAAATCTCCTGCAAATAGGGAGCGATGACCAACAGTTTCCTGGCCTGTCCCAGCGTTTTCCTGATTTGCTTTTGCTTCCTTCGGCTGCATTGGCAAAAATAAAATTCCTTAATGTTTCCACCATGCTGATGAATAATCACCTTCTTTTTCCACCAGTGCGCAATTCGGATAAATATCATCTTCCGGTAAATACTGACATCCGAAGCCATGTGAACATGGACAATATCATAATCCTTCACGCATCCAAGAAAGCGAAAAAGAGCCCTAACTGCCACCAACAGCTTATGGAGCCTGGTTCCGTCCTCCATAGTAGCAATATAACGAAGCTTTACCTGCCTGTCCAGCCCGGCTTCGTAATAAGTGTTCACCACCGCCGACACGCCCCCTCTGACCGTCCTTGCGGGGCCAATCATCAATACCTTTTTCTTTTTCTCTTCTGCCGAAGGACGAGTATTCTTCATGAAATCTCCCTCACCTTTTTCTGAATACAAAAAACTTCTGTCCAAAATAATTCAGCACAATGAAGATTCCCATTCCAAAAAACATGCTAATCTGCTCAAACACCGAAACGGACAGCTCTATATCCGCCAATAGCCAACCCATGGCAGGCTTCGCAATGCCATAGGCCAGTCCATAGCAGGCCAGAATGTTAATCACAAACCGAACCACCTCTTTTGTGGATTTTTTCTCCGATTTAAAGGTAAAATGCTTATTGGCAAAATAACTGAAAATGCTGCCGATAATATAATCCATAGCGCTGGACAGCCAGTAGCCCAAATGAAACAGGTTATAGGCAATAAACATGGCCGCTGCGCCTATCACGGTATTGATGACCCCCACCACGATGAAGCGGCACTGCTCCAGGCCAAGAAGCTTCTTAATATAATTCACCATCTCAATCCTCTGTATCAGTAAAAATCATTGCTGAACACAAAATATCCGTCGCCGTCCAGCAAAACCACCCTTCCGGCCAATACATCACTATAGCTTTCATAGAGGTCTTTATCTATAATCAGGATACTTTCTTTCTCCTCCAAAAAACCGGATATGCCGCCGTCAACGGGCTGTAAATCCCCGGCAATGTAGGCGTCTGCAATACAGTCCTGCTCCCACTGGCTCTGTTGGTTATAATTATTTCTGCCATTCTCAATATAGATACGGTTTCCGGCATATTCCGGGTGGGCCTCCATCAGCTCCACCAAATCTTTTCGGATAGCCGTATTGCATTTGTATTCCAGGATAGATAAATCCCTCACCGTCTCCCTGATTCCCCATCCCGTTCCCAGTAAAAGAAAACAGAAAGCCACTGCCGCAATGCCCGGTTTCTTCCTGCTGGCCTTTGCCAGAATGAGGGTACACAGGATATAAAAGGGAATATAGCAGATGTAGCAATACCAGCTTAAAAAAGCCCCGGAAGCGCTGAAGCCCAACAGAGGAACGAAAAGCCATACTACAAAAAGATACCACTCATGATGGACAAGCCTGCCAAACAGGTTCTTCTTCTTTTCCCCCTCTGACGGATTCAGGGCCAGATAAATCAGGGCGGTTCCCATAGCAAGCAGCAGGAAGATTACGGTAGGTCTCATAAGAAAATACCGGAAATAGGCAAAGTAGTCCTTCGCTCCCTGCACCCGGTTTACCACCTCACTGCCCAGCATTCCCTGAAAAAAGGTTACACCGTCATACCGGTACCGTTTAATTATCCAAAGGGCTACAGGAATACCGCCCCCCAAAACAGCCCCTATATAGTGCCTTGGCTTTAACTTTTTATATAATCTGGGCAAATAACAAAGGGCAATTACCGCTCCCATGGCAATATGATAGCATTTGGCTCCAAAGGCCAGGGCCAGAAAGAAGCCGCAGGCGGTCAACAGCCAGGGCTTTTTTTCCGTAAAATACAAGCACAGCATAGCAGCGGAAAACAGCAGGATATACAGAGCATCCGCATCCCCGCTCCTGGCCATATGAAAGGCAAACAAATCGGAACTGGAGATAAACATAAGACCCCCGATGAGGGCTTCCCGCCTTCCGTATTTTTTCCACAGAAAGAAGCTCACCAGCCAAAAGGTAAGAAGCATGGAAACCGCAGAATACAGCCGCATGGAGTAATAGTTTACCCCAAACAGCTTAAAACTCAGTATGATACACCACATACTTAAGGGAGGCTTATAATTAAAATAATCCGTTTCTCCCCGAAAGGTATGAATCCACATCTCCTCCCTTTTCATCATTTCATAGGCATTAATAATGTGCCTGGCCTCGTCGGTGCTCTGGGTTCCGGCAGCGTCCAGCCGATAAAAACAAAACACCCCCATAACCAGGGTAATTATGGCAAATAAAATGAAAAATACTCTGTTCTTAGCGGATTCGCTTTTTGCCAGCATGAATGAGCCGCTCATCATTCCCTTACTCTCCTTCTACCGTTGATAAGAATTACAAGCCGCAATAACCAGCCCGGCCTCCTCATCCGTCATTTCCGGAAAAAGGGGCAGGGTCACGCAGTGGGCGGCCAGATATTCCGCATTGGGGCAGTCCCCTTCTTTATAGCCCAAATGGGCATAGGCCTTCTGCAAATGGCAGGGTACAGGATAATGACGGTTGCATTCGATTCCTTTATCTGCCATAAACTGAAGGAAATGCTCCGGTTCCTCCACCTTGGCCACAAAAAGATGGTACACCGGAACCGTGTTCTCAGGATGGGCCTGCATGGTAAAACAAGGATTGGTGATTTCTCTTAAGTATCTTTCCCCGATTTCCTGTCTTCTTTTCGTCCACTGGGGAAGGTATTTCAGGCTTACGCTTAACACCGCTCCCTGGATTCCCTCCAGCCGGTAGTTATAGCCGATAACGTCGTGATAGTATCTGACCTGACAGCCCTGATTTTTCAGCATGGTAATATAGTCAAACTGCTCCTTCGTCCGGCAGGTGACACTGCCTCCCTCGCCAAAGGCGTAGAGATTTTTTCCCGGATAAAAGCTGAAGCATCCCATATCCACCAGACTTCCGGCCATCTTACCTTCATAGAGCGCCCCATGAGACTGGGCACAGTCCTCAACCACATAGAGGCCGTGCTTCCTGGCAATGGCCTTTACTTTATTTACCTCAAAAGGCTGGCCGTAAAGATGTACACCGATAATGGCTTTGGTTTTGCCGGTAATTTTCTCTTCAATTTTATCCGGAGCGATTTCCCAGGTATCTGCTGTACAGTCCACAAATACCGGAGTAGCCCCTGTATAGCTTACCCCCCAGGCCGTAGCGATATAGGTATTGGCGGGAACGATTACCTCGTCCCCCTCTCCTATCCCCAGAGCCAGCATGGCACAGTGGAGCGCAGTGGTTCCGTTGTTGACCCCTGCCGCATAGGGCACGCCGCAATACAGGGCAAATTCCTCATCAAACCTGTCTGCATATTTTCCCCCGGAAAAAGCGGTCTCGCTGCAGACCTTCTGAATCGCCTGCAAATATTCTTCCCGATGAGCCTCATAATCCCTGCCCAGGTCTATTCTTTTCAGCATCTTTCTTCCTCCCTGGTGAAAGCTTTTTTCAGCTTAACCATCTGTATGAGATAGTTTTTCACGGTCTTTGCCACCTTTACCGTAGTATTGTAATCCTCCTGCCATTCCACCGGA
>JBNMJJ010000085.1:0-8542 GCA_050873745.1 Lachnospiraceae bacterium
ATATCCTGCAGAAGCTCAAAAGCCTCCTGCTCAAAAACCAAATCCATTTTCCAGCTATCCTGGCTCTGGTAGCGCTCAATTATGGCTGCCAGCGTAGATTCGTCCATTTCCTCAAACTGAGGCTTAAGAATCGCTGCAATCTCCTCCGGCGTATGGGAATTTACATACTCCATCCCCTTTTGCAGACCTGCTACGAAGGCCTCCATGATTTGGGGATTTGCCTCAATATAGCTTTTTTTTGCACTGAAAGCAGTATAGGGAACGTAGCCCGACTCCTCTCCTAAAGAAGCCAGAACGTAACCGTCGCCCTTCTGTTCAAGGAGGGTAGCATGGGGCTCAAACTCGATGGTGTACTGTCCCTGGCCCCCGGAAAAAGCGGCTGCCGTAGAGCCAAAATCGATACTCTGGTCGATGGTCAAATCCTTACTGGGGTCCAGCCCGTTTTTCTTTAAAATATATTCAAAAACCATCTGGGGCATACCCCCTGCCCTGCCCCCCAAAACCTGCTTTCCCTTCAAATCCGAAAAAGAAAAGTTCTCCTCCTTTTCCCTTCCCACGAGAAAGTTTCCGGCCCGCTGGGTCAGTTGGGCAAAATTAACCGCATAGTCCTCCATATCCCCCTGATAGGTATAAAGAGTAGTTTCCGGCCCCATGAAGCCAATATCCGCCTCTCCGGAAAGCAGCGCAGTCATGGTTTTATCTGCTCCAAAGCCGGTAACCAGGTTTACCTCCAGCCCTTCCCCGGCAAAATATCCTTCCTCCAAAGCCACATACATAGGCGCATAAAAAACAGAATGCGCCACCTCATTCAACGTCACCTTCGTTTTTCCCACAGCGCTGTCCTGGCATCCCGTCAACAGACTTAGCATCAGCGCCGTAAGCATGAAAAATACCATCAGTTTTTTCTTCATAAAATCCTCCTCAATGACTGATGGTATAAGATACGTCTTTTCATGTAAATTTGTTCCTGCTACTCCTCTTTTCGGTGAAAGTATTCGTCAATCGCCGTTTCAATCAGCATCCGTTTTACACAAACATCAAAGCTCAGCAGGCAGATAAAAGAAAAAAATCTTAAAAACTCCTGCCCTTCCTCTGGCCCCTCTTTAAAGGTAGACTGAGCAATGCCGAACTTGTCATAAATATCTTTACGCAGAATTTCTATCTGCCTCTCCTCCAGACTGAATACCTCATTATAAATATCCTCAAGGCCAAACTCTTTTTTTCCTCCAAAATAATCTCCGGAGAAACTCTCCAAAAGCTCCCCTGTGTCATTAATCGAAAGCACGCCTTTAAAATAGTAGATAAACAACAAAAGCAGAATATGCTCCCGGGAATACTTCTTCTTGCAGGGCGGCGGAAGAAGATTGCTTTTTGCATAATTATTAATCATGGTTTTAGTCAAAATCTTGTCCGCCTTGGGATTTCTGGTGGTATGGTGCAGCCTTTCATTCATAAAAGTCAATACCTGGTCCATATATAAATCGATATTGGGAATCTCCTCCGGACGGATATAGGTCAGTTGGTCTACCCGTTTCATCATATCTTCCAAAATCTGCTGCATTCCCTTTTCCATTTTTCCTCCATAATATAAGGCATTCCTGACCTGCCAAATAACATTCTTACTGTAGTTTTATACTCTATTGTACCTACATCATATTATATAGTAATAAAAACTACTTATCAAGTGGTAAGCCTATATGTTTGCTGAAAAAATAACAGCCGTAACTCCCAACTTACCAGCATATTAATTTTTAGATTAATTTAAGAAATTCCTGCCGTTGTTCTTCTTTACTTTAAAACTTTAGTATGGTAAAATGGCAGGAATGCTAGATAAAGAGGAGGTATCCCTTATGAATAAAAAGATTAAAACAGAAGCTGTAGACCACCTGTTTGAAGCCATTTTATATTTAAAAAATAAAGAAGAATGCTACAGTTTTTTTGAAGACCTGTGTACCGTAAACGAGCTGCTTTCCCTCTCCCAGAGATTTGAAGTGGCGGCTATGCTGAAGAACCATAAGACCTATCTGGAAATCGCTGAGAAGACAGGAGCATCCACTGCCACCATCAGCCGTGTCAATCGTTCCCTGAACTATGGAAATGACGGATATGAGCTGATTTTTCAGCGGATGAGCGAATTATCTCAGGTCTGATTCTCTGTCAGGAAAATAAGTATCATGGAAAGAAAAAGGGGTTACCTTCTCAAAGACGGTAAACCCCTTTTCTTTATTCTTCTGCTACTGCACTCTTTCATATTTCACGAATCGGTAAGTGGTATCAAAATAGCTCTGCTCATCACTTTCCGCCGTTACCTTCCAGCCCCCATCCTCATCCAGATTGGGAAACCAGGAGTCTGCCTCATAGCCCCTGTCAATCCGGGTTACATGGGCTGTATCACAATAGGGTAAAAGCTGGCGGTAGATGCTTTCTCCCCCAATGATATAAACGTCCCTGCTTTCATAGGACTTAAGAGCCTCAAGAAGCTCCTCTACGGAATGAACCACCCTGGCTCCCTTCACCTGATAATCCGGATTGGAGGAAAGAATAATATTCTCCCTGTCCTTTAAGGGCTGTCCCCCGGGAAAGGTTTCCAACGTCTTTCTCCCCAGCACCACCACCTTCCCGGTGGTTTCCTGACGAAACATCTTCATATCCGCCGGGATACGGATTAACAGCTCATTTTTATAGCCAATGGCCCAGTTTTCATCAACTGCTACAATCAGATTCATCTTTTCCTCCGTTCTGAACCCTTGACTATATTGCCACAGGGATATTCAAAATCTGCTCACCGGTCTGATAATTTTCCACCGATACATCATGACGGGTAAACTGATAAAAGTCCTTAACCTCCGGATTCAGAGAAAACTTCGGTGCAGCAAAGGCAGGACGCTTAATCAGCTCCTCAATAATGGAAATATGCCGGTCATAAATATGGGCATCTGCAATCACATGCACCAGCTCTCCCACCTGCATATCACAGACCTGAGCCAGCATATGCAGCAGCACCGAATATTGCACCACATTCCAGTTGTTGGCGGCCAGAATATCCTGGGACCGCTGATTCAGGATGGCGTTCAAGGTCAGCCTGTCCTCTCCCTTTTTCTGAGTCACATTGAAGGTCATGCTGTAAGCGCAGGGATAAAGCTTCATCTCATGAAGGTCCTGATGAACATAAATATTGGTCATAATCCGGCGGCTGAAAGGGTTGTTTTTCAAATCGTATATCACCCTGTCTACCTGGTCCATCATCCCCTCCTTATACTGATGCTTAACTCCCATCTGATAGCCATAGGCCTTCCCGATGGAGCCGTCCTCATCCGCCCACTCATCCCAGACGTGACTGTGTAAATCATGGATATTGTTGGACTTCTGCTGCCATATCCAGAGCATTTCATCGGTAGCCGATTTCAGAGCCGTTCTCCGCAGGGTCAAAAGGGGAAACTCCTCCTGAAGATTATACCGATTCACTACCCCAAACTTCTTGATGGTATAGGCAGGGGTTCCGTCCGCCCACCTGGGCCTCACCTTCTCCCCCTCCGTACTGGTTCCGTTTTCCAGAATATCCTTACACATGTCAATAAAAATCTTATCCGCTAAACTCATTCCTGTCTTTGTTTCTCCATCCTTTCAAGATTCTTCACACTAACCTTCATGATGCCGCTAAAGCGGCATCTCAAATTCCGATGAAGAATGCCGTTTTTCAGGCATTCTTCGGTGTGAAGCTAGAACTTCTTGGCGAAATGCCCTCTGGCATGAGCCTCTAGAAGTTCTCTTCACACTAACTCCACCGGTCGCACAGGGAATTAATCTGATTCGCAAACCTGGCCAAATCCTTGTTGGCCCCGCCTTCGTTTCGGCTAATCACCACCAGCAGACGCTGTCCTGCTGCCAGAAGCCTTGCAAAGACGTCGGATGCGGCTTTGGCCTTAGGCTTCTTCTCCACGGGTATGGGCTCTGCCTCCAGAATAAATTCATCCTGAATTAAATCGAAGCATATATTTCAACAACCATTCCTTTAATGAAGCATCCTATTATAATCAATCGTTTTAGTAATATAATTACAGTTAAGATAGTAACAATTTCCTGCTCCATCCACTGCCATGAACTGATTCCCCCCATCCGTATTAATACTGACTATATTTTTCCATGCCAGTTGACCAAATCCCAGTTCATACGCATTCATTTCATTATTGTATATATGGTCACTGATGAATACCTGCCCTGTTTCTGTCAAAAACAAGGTATTCTCATCTCCTGCACAAATATCAATAATTCGTGGTACAGCTTCATGCTCCTCTATCCCCAATATCTGCCTCACATCAATCTGAATAAAAGCTCCACTATAGTCTTCCATTCCCATTTCAGTGTATTCTCTTCCATAATAATAGCTTGATAATTTATTATCCCAATACCATAATGTGTTATCTGTTTGATAAATAAACACAGTTCTATCCTCTGCCTCTATTAGCTTTACTTCCTGTTTGTCCTCTGCCTCATAAAAAGCCCTTATTATGCTGTCTGCCTCCTGTCTTAAATCCTCTCTTGAAATATTTAGCAAACTTCCCTCTATTCTTCCTTTTACCGGATAAACAGGGAAAATAAAATACTCGGGCCAAATCAAAATATCCTCAATTTGGCTGTCATAGCTTGCTTCCTCCATAAGGGAAAAAACACTTCCATCCTGCCGGACAAAAAAATGAAAATCTCCCACTCCAGCACTCAGGCAGCCTATCTTTTCTGACATCCCTGTTTTTTCTTCAGCAAAATCAGGAATACCATTTTTCATATAATTGGGAGGAATATGGATTCCCCACATACATAAATCCCCTTTTTTATCTAATGCAAAAGCTGCACCAACTTTAGCATCTAAATCTATAATATTTTCCAGGCCTTCCAGCTTTTGTGGAATATCGTAATAATCTTCTGCCTCCGTTCCTCTCTCTTTACCACCGTGTTGTTCTTCTGTATTCCATCTTATTTCACCATACTCATTGCTTCCCCAGCCGTAGACCTCTCCCTCTTCGGTCAAAGCATACAATGTTTCTCTCATCCTAACAATTTTAACCACATTCTTCAGTTTTTCCACTTGCTCCAGTGATTGAATCCCTTCGCTATATTTTCCTTCCCATACCGTCCCATCGCTATAGAGAAGCGTATAGCTTCCTTCTCCTGGAACGGCAGCTATCGCCTGTGGATTACTTTCTTTATAACCAAACTCACCCCCTGAAATAATTCCCAAAAATATGCTAAAAAGCAGAACACATTTTTTCATCTTCTTTACAGCCCTCCTTAATGACCAACGTATAAGCGAACCTGATTATATCTATTCCCGCCCTTTTGGGTCCGGAAAGGCTGCATATTGCTCATTATTATAAGTTGGCAAGCTGTCATAGATGGGTATACTGAAAATAAACTCCTGGTTTAAATCCACTTCATCTCCTAACTGAGACAATCCTTTTGCTTTATTTGCCGCATCATTTACAAGCGTAGCATATTGAAAAACAGTTTTTCCTTCTCTATACCCCTGAAAATGCCAATCCAGTGCGTATAGTGTATTTTGTCCTCTATCCAAATAACGTTGAAATTCTTCTTCACTTCCTGCAATACATTCCTCTACCGTAAACCAGCCTTGTTCATAAGCATACCTTTTTCCATCCTCTGCTCCTGAATTTGCACCTATGTTAAATAAATTATATATAGTTTGGCCATTATATTCTGTCCCTGCTGGCCCATTCTCGTATTTATAAACACTTGCCATAAATACAGGATTAACACATTCATCCGATTTTTTTATTGCTTCTACAATCTGTGAGTCTTTATTCATTAATATTTTATCTACCGCCTTATCTATGTACTCCTGAGGCAATTCTTGGTCTGCCTTTAAAAACTGCATACAGTATTCATACATATCATTAGTCTGAAGCATACTATATGGATGGGTAAAAAATACTATTGCTTCTTCTGAGGCATCCTTATATCTTGAATCAACTTCATACTCATAGTCATTTTTAGTTGAATATTCAGCAACTTCTGCACACTTATATTTTTTATCCATTTGATAATTGACAAATTCCTGATAATCCACCCCTGTAAAAACAGGGTCAAATTCCCAATTTGGATATTTTTCATGCAGTTTCATTAATTGAACGATATACCCTTTCGGGAAACCCTTTCTCCGTAACTCCATTTCAAAAACAGCTTCTTCTCTATCAAGTACCTGTCCATCTGTAAGAGGCGTAATCATTCCATTACCTGCTATGCAGATTAAATAAGAATCCATAGTCAATGCAGGCCGTCCGTTAATTAGATTCTTTTTATCTCCATTTTCCCATTTTTTTGTCAGAAATTCTGGTCTGCACTCCTTTTTCATCGCTTTACAATATCCAAAACTTCCTGGTTCAAAAAGTACATCATCTATCGTTAATCCGGCTGCTCCATTTCGCACATCTACAATAAGAGTATTTTTTCTGGCTACAATCGGGCCTTTTGCATCCATTTCGGAGCATTCTACTTGTGCAAATTCTACTACCGGATTAAGGTTTTCTCCTTCCATTTTCTTTAATGCTTCAAGAATTGCTCCTTTATCCAGTTCATCCACCCCTATAGAAATTGCTTCACTGGCCATCCTATCCTGCATATAGCGAATTAAAATATTTGTTGCCTCTCCAACCTTAAATACTCTATCCCCTTCTGCTTTTTGCCTCTTTTCTTCCATACTTTTCTCCCCAACGCTACATTAAATTATTCATTCCATCCTTCTCCCAATTAGAATATTTTGTTATTATTAAGCGTTCTTGCAATGTTATTTACCCAGTCAAGATAATAGTAATCGCCAGCTTTATCTACAGCCATAAACTGACTGTTTCCATCCGTATTAATGCTGACTATGTTTTCCCATTCCAATTCACTAAAAGACAACCCATACTCATCCATCTCATTATCATAAATATATTCACTGATAAATACCCGTCCGTCTTCTGTTAAAAACAAGGTATGATACCTTCCTGAACAAATATCAATGATTTGCGGCACTTCCTCCTGTTCATCTATCCCTATTATTTGCCCCACATCAATCTGAACAAACTTTCCACTATAGTCTATACTTTCCATCTCAGAATTTTCTTTTGGATAATGTGATTTTAATACTATATTATCCCAGTACCATAATGTATTATCTGTCTTACAGACAAATACAGTATACTCATCTGCCTCCAGTAATCCCACATCCTTTTGAATCCCTAATTCATAAAGAAACGCTGTTGCGGTCGTCGTTCCCTGTCTTAAATCCTCCTTTGGAATATCCTTATACATTGCCTCCTCTCTTCCTTCTTCGTCAAAAACAGGGAAGATAAAAGTATCCATAGCTTCGTTATTGAAAAATGTATCCTCCATAATGGAAAAAATGCTTCCGTCCTGCCGGATAAAAAAGTGGAAATTTCCTGCCCCCACACTCAAATGGGATACCTTCTCCACCAGTTCTTGTTTCTCCTCAGAAAACCCGGGTATATAGTTTTTCATATAATCTGGATAAATATCCAATCCCCACATACATAAATTACCACCTTCATCTAATGCAAAAGCTGTACCATTCCTGGCTTCTATATCCACGATATTCTCCAGACCTTCAAGCTTTTGAGGTATGCTGTACTCCCTTTCCTTTCCCATCAAAACCCCATTGCTGAAATACCCTTTTGTGTTCCAATCAATTTCATAATGCTCATTGCTTCCCCAGCCATAGACCTCTCCTGCATCGGTAAGGGCATAGAAGGTTCTACCCATATTTACAATTTTATTTACTCTTTCCAGGCCCTCCACTTGCTCTGGCGTTTGACCCCCTGCATCATATCCTTTTTTCCACACCGTACCATCGCTATAAAGCAGTACACAGCTTTCTTCTCCCGGAATAGCTGCTATTGCCTGCGGCTTACTTTCTTCTGAATCAGCCATAGCCATTGGAAACTCCCCTTTCTCATAGCCTTGTCCACATCCTGAAATAATCCCCCAAAAAATGACAAAAAACAGAATATGTTTTCTTATTTTCATTTTTTCCTATCTTTCTGAAATCGTCTATCGCATTAACAATCGGTTACTTTCCTTCTTCTGTAATCAAAAAAATCAACAAAACCACTAGAATTTCTGCTTCTTTTCTCCATCATCCAGCATTGCACTGCCTTCTCAAACCCAAATGATGAACTTTCGGGCATTTTCCAACGTAAGTCAGCATATGCCCACACTAAAAACCTACAAACTTCTTGGCTCATACCCCTTGGGCATGATTTGCCCTCTGGCATGAGCCTCTAGAAGTTCTCTTCACACTAACCTCCATGATGCCGCTAAAGCGGCATCTCCAATCAGCAGGGAGAATGCCCATTTTGGGCATTCTCCAGGCGTGAGATTAGAAGTTCTTTGCGAAACAGCCTCTGCTGTGAGCATTAGAACTTCTTCTCACGCTAACTCCACCGGTCGCACAGGGAATTAATCTGATCCGCAAACCTGGCCAAATCCTTGTTGGCCCCGCCTTCGTTTCGGCTAATCACCACCAGCA
>JBNMJJ010000086.1:0-8516 GCA_050873745.1 Lachnospiraceae bacterium
GTATTCTCACCTATACCATCAAGCCCAACCTGTACGGAGGCCTCTGTGCGGAAAAGAGGAAGATTCCTTTTCTTCCTACCATAACCGGCCTGGGCAGCGCCTTTCAGAATGAGGGTATGGTGAACCGGCTGGTAAAAACCCTGTACCGGCGGGCTTTTCGCAAGGCGGCGGTGGTGTTTTTTCAGAACGGACGCAACCGGGATGTATTTATGGAGAGCAATCTGCTGACCGGAAGGACGAAGGTGGTGAAGGGTTCCGGAGTGAATCTGGACAACCATAAAAGCGAGCCTTATCCGGGAAGGGAAAAGCCCCGCTTTCTTTATGTGGGAAGAGTGATGAAAGAGAAGGGGATAGAAGAATTTCTGGAGGCAGCTTTACGGTATGCAAACCGGGCAGAATTTGTTATAATAGGAGACTATGAAGAAGATTACCGTAAACAGGTGGAGGCAGCGGTAGAAGAAGGCTGGCTTACCTTCCACGGGCCCCAGAGGGATGTTCATTCCTTTTACCGGGAGGCGGATGCAGTTATCGTAGCCTCCTATCATGAGGGAATGTCCAACGTAGCCCTGGAGGCGGCAGCCACAGGAAGACCGGTGCTGGCAACCAATATCCATGGGTGCAGGGAAGCGGTGGAGGATAATCTTACCGGACTTTTGTTTGCACCGGAAAGCGCAGCGGCTCTGGAAGAAGCAGTGGAGGCATTTTTAAGCCTTCCGGTTAAACGGCGGGAGGAAATGGGACAGGCTGCCAGGGCTAAAATGGAGCGGGAATTCGACCGATGCCAGGTGGTGCAGGCTTATCTGGAGGAAATAAAGCAGGCTGTGAAGGCAGCAGAATGAGAGGTTCTTATGAGTTTATATAATAAAATCGTTAAGGGAGAAGAAAAAATATCCTTAGTCGGTCTGGGCTATGTGGGTATGCCTATCGCCGTAGCCTTTGCCCGTAAGGTAAAGGTAATCGGTTTTGATTTGAATGAGGAAAAAATCAGGCTCTACCAGTCCGGTATTGACCCCACCAGAGAGGTTGGGGACGAGGTGATTAAGGAAACCACAGTGGAATTTACTGCAGACCCCTCCCGGTTAAAAGAAGCGAAATTCCACATTGTGGCTGTGCCCACTCCGGTAAATGATGACCATACCCCGGATTTGTCTCCCGTAGAGGGGGCCAGCAGATTATTGGGGCAGAACCTCACCAAAGGCTCCATCGTGGTATTTGAATCCACCGTTTATCCCGGAGTGACGGAGGAGATTTGTGTTCCCATTCTGGAAAAGGAATCCGGCTTAACCTGCGGAGTGGATTTTAAAATCGGTTATTCCCCGGAGCGAATCAATCCCGGAGACAAGGTACACCGCCTGGAGACGATTACGAAGATTGTATCCGGTATGGATGAGGATACCCTGGACGAGGTAGCACTGGTTTATGAGTTGGTAGTGGAGGCAGGTGTACACCGGGCGGAGTCCATTAAGGTGGCGGAGGCGGCCAAGGTGATTGAGAACAGCCAGAGGGACATCAACATTGCTTTTATGAATGAGTTGTCCATTATTTTCAATAAAATGGGCATTGATACCAGAGCGGTTCTGGAAGCGGCAGGAACCAAATGGAATTTCCTGAACTTTTCTCCCGGTCTGGTGGGAGGCCACTGTATCGGTGTTGACCCCTATTACCTGACCTATAAGGCGGAGCAGTTAGGCTATCATTCCCAGATTATTCTGGCCGGACGCCGGATTAACGATGATATGGGAAAATATGTGGCGGAAAGCACCGTGAAGAACCTGATTAAGGCAGGGCTGCCCGTAAACGGCGCAAAAGTGGCTATTCTGGGCTTTACCTTTAAGGAAAACTGTCCCGATACCCGTAATACCAAGGTCATCGATATTTACAATGAGCTGGAAGAATACGGCATTGCTCCCCTGGTGGTGGACCCTGTGGCGGATGCCGAGGAGGCGAAGAGGCTTTATGGAATCACCTTCCGGAAGCTGGAGGATATTCAGAATATGGATGCGGTCATTATTGCAGTGGCTCACCATGAATTTATGCGGATTGACCAGGAACGGATGGCATCCTTTTTCCATCCGGACAATAAGATTAAGGTACTGGCGGATATTAAGGGAATTTATAATCGCAAGATGTATGATAATGAAGGGTATTCCTATTGGAGACTATAGCGTGAGAAGAAGTTCTAATTGCTCACGCCAGAGGGCGTTTCGCAAAGAACTTCTAATCTCACGCTGGAGAATGCCCAAAATGGGCATTCTCCCCGCAGGTTTGTAGTGCTGTGAAGTATATGCCGGGCTCACGCCCGGAGAAGGCCCCAAAATACGGGTATTCTCCCCGGCAATTTGAGTCGGAGCCTCAGAAAATGGGGAGAAGAAAGGTTTGGTAAATAATATGGGATATAAACAGTTGACTTTTCCTGAAGAAAGCGTATTTTTGGTTACGGGAGGAGCCGGATTTATCGGTTCAAACCTGTGTGAAGCCATTACGGATATGGGCTTTCAGGTGCGCTGTCTGGATAATCTGTCTACGGGAAAAATCGAAAATGTAAACCGGTTAAAGGACAGGGAAGGCTACACCTTCATGGAAGGAGATATTCGGGATTTGGACACCTGCATGAAGGCCTGTGAAGGAGCAGACTTCGTCCTGAATCAGGCGGCCTGGGGAAGTGTGCCCAGAAGTATTGAAATGCCCCTTTTTTATGAAGAGGTGAATATCCGGGGAACCCTGAACATGATGGAAGCGGCAAGGCAGCAGGGGGTGAAAAAGTTTGTTTACGCCTCCAGTTCCTCCGTATACGGAGACCATCCTGTACTTCCCAAGTCGGAGGGGCAGGAGGGAAATCTTCTTTCTCCCTATGCCCTGACCAAGAGAGTGAATGAGGAATACGGCAGGCTGTACAAGAAGCTGTATGGTCTGGACACCTATGGAATGCGCTACTTCAATGTTTTTGGCAGGCATCAGGACCCGGATGGGGTATATGCAGCAGTTATCCCCAAATTTATCAAGCTGCTGATGAATGACCAGGTTCCCACCATAAACGGAGACGGCAGACAGTCCAGAGACTTTACCTATATCGACAACGTGATTGAAGCCAATTTAAGGGCCTGCCTGGCTCCTTCTGAGGCGGCAGGAGAAGCCTTTAACATTGCCTATGGGGGAAGAGAGTACCTGATTGATATTTATTATGAACTTTGCAGGGCTTTGGGGAAGGAAATTGAACCCAATTTCGGCCCCGACCGGGCAGGAGACATCAAGCATTCCAATGCGGACATCAGCAAGGCGAGAAGGCTTTTAGGATATAATCCGGAATACGACTTTGAACAGGGGATTGCCCTGGCCATTGATTGGTACAGGGCCAATCTGTAAGCGGATTTTTGACAAGGGAAAGACAGAATCACAGGCCGGAACCGTAGATGCTGTCTGAATGGAGAAAAGGGATGAAAATTGCCGTAAGACTGGATGATATTACACCGGATATGGACTGGAAGAAGTTTCTGGCGTTTAAGGAATTGCTGGATAACCATTGTATAAGGCCTTTAATTGGCGTGGTGCCGGAGAATAAAGACAGTAATCTATGCTGTGATGCCCCCAGAAGTGATTTCTGGCATTATATTAAAGACCTGCAGAAGCAGGGCTGGGTGATTGCCATGCATGGTTACCGGCATGTTTATGACAGTAACCGGGGCGGTATGTTTCCTCTGAATAACTTTGCGGAATTT
The DNA here is from genome assembly GCA_050873745.1 of Lachnospiraceae bacterium. Classification (GTDB taxonomy): domain Bacteria; phylum Bacillota; class Clostridia; order Lachnospirales; family Lachnospiraceae; genus SFDP01. The sequence goes on from JBNMJJ010000086.1 coordinate 3,717, forward strand.
GCAGGCCATCCCCTTAAGGTACAGGAGGAGAAAATCCGGGAGGGAAAGCGGCTTTTTGCCCAAAAGGGACTGGAAACGGATATGTTTATGGCCCCTGCCCACGCCTATGACAGGAATACGCTTAAGGCCCTGAAAGAGAATGGCTTTACCCGGATAACGGACGGCTTTGGAAACAGGCCCTATTACTGGGAGGGGATGGTATTTTACCCTATTTCTTTCCGGCTGGCAAACAGCCTGAAACAGAAGCAGGGATATACTACCATGGTGGTACACACCAATACCATAGAGAATATGGATGATTATAAGCTTCTGTTTGAAGCTCATAGAGATAAATTCATGGATTACAGTGAATATATGAATGTCAGGCCGAAAAAACAAACCGGTTTCGGACGAAAGAAGGAGTATCTGCTGGCAAACGTTAAGCGGCGGCTGGTGAAGCTGGCAGGTCAGGCGTAAACAGGAAAAAGAGGAGAAGCTCTGCTATGGAAACAATCCGTGTTCTGCATGTGTTGGGAAGTTTGGAGCTGGGCGGTGCAGAGAGCCGGATTATGGATTTGTACCGGAACATAGATAAAGAGAAGGTACAGTTTGATTTTCTGGTGCATACCACCCGGGAAGGGCATTATGAAGAAGAGGTAAGAAGTCTGGGAGGGCGTATTTTTCGTATGCCCAGATTTAAGGCTTATAATTATCTTGCCTATAAAAGAAAATGGAAGGAATTTTTCCGGCAGCATCCGGAAATTAAGGTGGTTCATGGTCATATGACCAGCACCGCCTCTATTTATCTGCCGGTGGCGAGAAAGTACGGCGTGCCTATGACCATAGCCCATGCCAGAAGCGCAGGAGTAGACCCGGGCCTTAAGGGAAGGCTGACCAGGGCTTTGCGAAAGAAACTTACCTTAAAAACCGACTATTGCTTTACCTGTTCCGAACTGGCAGGAGAAGCGGTCTTTGGAAAAAAGGCCATGGCTGACCGTCGGGTACAGTTGATTCCCAATGCGATTGAGGCTGCAAAATACGTTTATGATAAAGAAACGAGAGACCGGATTCGGCGCCAGTTGGGGCTGGAGGATAAATTCGTTATAGGTCATGTGGGCCGCTTTGCCTTCATGAAAAATCACCGCTTTTTATTGGAGGTATTTGCCCGGATTGCCCAAAAACTTCCCCAGGCTGTACTGATGCTTCTGGGAGAAGGAGAAGAAATGGAGAACATCTGTCAGAAAGTCCGGAATATGGGGCTGGAGGACAGGGTGCTGTTTTTGGGGAATCAGGGAAGGGTAAGTGACTACTATCAGGCCATGGACTATTTTGTTTTTCCCTCTCTTTTTGAGGGGCTGCCGGGAACCGTGGTGGAGGCCCAGGCAGCAGGCTTAAGATGCCTGATTTCCGATACCATTGCCGGGGAAGTGGCCTTTAGTCCTCTGGTGAGCCGGTTCAGCCTTCATGAGTCCCCTAAAGAATGGGCCAAACAGATTCTGGACAGCAGAGAGTACAGCAGGGAAAATACGCTGGAAACCGTCAGGCAGGCAGGCTATGATGTGCTGGGACAGGTGGATTGGCTGACCTCCTTTTACCAGACGGCTTCAAAGAAAAAAATCATGCTTCTGGTGCCCATGCTGCATCAGGGAGGCTTCGAGCGGGTCTGTGTGCTGACCGCCCGCCTGTTGAAGTCCAGGTATCAGGTCTTTATCTGTCTCAATGATTTAACGGATTTGGCCTATGATATTGAGAACCTTTCTATTCTTCATCTGGGGCTTCCGGCAAAGCTGGGAAAGGTGAACAAAGCGCTGATGGTTATTCGCCGCTGCCGGGCCGTCCGTTTTTGGAAAAAGCGGCTGGACATCGATATTACTTACAGCTTCGGGCCTACAGCCAATCTGGTGAACGTTTTTTCCCGAAATCAGGGGCAGACCTGGTGCGGTATCCGAAGCTATATGGACATGGAGGACAGGGGGCTGCTTAAGCTGTTTTGCGAAAGAGCCAATAAGGTTATCTGCTGCTCCCGGCTGATTGAACAGGAGTTAAAGGAAAAATACGCAGGCGGCGAAATCACCACCATCTACAATCCTTATAATGAAGCCTATATCAGAGAACAGGCCGGACAGAGGGCAGAGGATTTACCCTGGAAAAAGGAGGATACTTTTACTCTGGTTTCCATGGGCAGAGAGGACGATGTAAAGGGCTACTGGCATCTGTTGAAGGCTTTTTCGCTGGTGGCGGCAAAGAAAAAGGAAGCCCGGCTCATGTTTATCGGAGAGGGAGACTTTCAGGAATATAAGCAGTTGGCGAAGGAGCTGGGGGTGGAGGAGAGGTTTTACTGTACAGGAATGAAAAAGAATCCCTATCCTTATCTGAATCTGGGCAGGCTGTACCTGTTAGGCTCCTATTATGAGGGCTTTCCCAATGCGCTGGTGGAGGCCATGGCACTGGGTATTCCGGTCATTGCCACCAACTGCATGACCGGGCCGGCGGAGATTCTTCTTCAGGAGTACCAAAAAGGTGTGGAAGAAACAGGGCAGCTTCAGGCCGACTACGGTTTGTTGATTCCCAATATGTCCCCGGAAAAAAATCTGGACAGCAGCCGGATTGATGAACAGGAAAAGAAACTGGCGGATGTTATTTTGCGGCTTATGGAGGATGAAGGGCTGTACCATAAGTACGCAGCTTTGGCAAAACAAAGGAGCGGTTATTTTTCCGATGAAAGCTATGTGGAAAATATAGAGAAACTGATGGAATAAAGGGAGGAAGCTATGTGCGGTATTTGCGGCTTTATCGGCAGGCAGGAGATTGACCTGGAAGGCCTGAAAAGAATGAATGATACCCTGTATCACCGGGGGCCGGACGATTATGGAGAGGAGCTGATTTCCTTAAGGGGCGGCGTAAGTCTGGGACTGGCCCAGAGAAGGCTTTCCATTCTGGACTTATCCCCTCTGGGGCATCAGCCCATGTATTCCCAGGACGGACGGATTTCTCTGGTATATAACGGAGAAATCTATAATTTTCTGGAACTGAAGGAAGAACTGAAAGACTATCCCTTCCTTTCCCATTGCGATACGGAGGTCATCATTGCGGCCTATCTGAAATGGGGCATTTCCTGTGTGGAACGGTTTAACGGAATGTTTGCCTTTGCTCTGTATGACCGGAAAGAGGAGATACTGTATCTGGTTCGGGACCGGATGGGGAAAAAGCCCCTGTACTATTGGCAGGATGGGGAAAATCTGGTATTTGCCTCGGAATTGAAACCCATTATGGAGGTTCCCGGTTTTCCCGCCAAAATTAATCACGGTATTTTATCCCGCTTTCTTTTCCAGCAATATATTAACGGGCCGGACAGCATTTATGAACAGGTATATAAGCTGAGTCCGGGGTCTGTCCTGTCCTGGCAGAAGGGCAGGGTGAATATCTGGAAATACTGGGATGTTTACGCTGCCTATGAGCGGATGCAGAAAACGCCGGTGGAAAACTATGAGGAGGCCAAAGACCATCTGACACAGCTTTTAAAAAAGGCGGTGGCAAGAAGAATGATTTCCGATGTGCCTCTGGGGGCTTTTTTAAGCGGAGGCTACGATTCTTCCCTGATGGCGGCTCTTGCTCAGGAGGCTGCCAGGGAGCCGGTAAAAACCTTCTCCATCGGGTTTCACGAAGAACGGTATAACGAAGCAAAATATGCAGCCCAGGTGGCTCGTTACCTGGGGACTGAGCATACGGAACTATACATTTCCGAAAAGGAAATGTTTGAGCAGGTGGACAGCATCCCCCAATTTTATGATGAGCCCTTTGCGGACAGTTCCCAGATTCCCTCCATGCTGGTGGCAGGACTGGCCAAAAAACAGGTTACGGTGGCTCTTTCCGGAGACGGGGGAGACGAGTTTTTCTGCGGCTATAACGTCTATGAGGATGTGGCTCTGGCTCAGAAGCTGGATGCTTTGGGGGGCATGGTCTACGGGGCCTGCAGCCTGCCGGGCATCAGGGGCCTTTCTCTGTTGGAAAAATTACCCCTTAAGGTGAGGGTCATTGCAGGAAACCGGAACCCGGAAAACAAAACCCAGTTCGACAGCACCAGCTATCTTAAACTGGCAAAGGAGATGGTTATGGGAGAAGGGGAAGAATGCCGTTATGCCATTGAGAGCCGTTATCCGGTGAAAAACTGGCAGATTCGCCGGATGCTGGTGGATATGGACACCTATTTGCCGGGAGATATTCTCTGTAAGGTGGACCGGGCAACCATGAAGTATTCTCTGGAGGCCAGATGTCCCATTCTGGATAAAGAGGTGATGGAGTATTCCTTCGCTCTGCCCCACGAATTTAAGTATAAAAAGGGAGTAAAAAAGAGGATTTTAAAGGATATTGCCTATGAGTATATTCCCAGAGAGCTGCTGGACAGACCCAAGGTGGGCTTTGGCGTTCCTCTGGATAAGTGGCTGAGGGGGCCCTTAAGGGAACAGCTTACGGACTACAGCGGACGGGATTTTCTTATCCGGCAGGGTATATTTGATGCGGACTGTGTCTCCGCACTGGTGGAAAACTATCTGCGGACAGGGGATGGAGGCCCGGGAACAGGGGCAAACTTTTCTAAAATCTGCTGGTCCTTTTTTGCCTTCCAGCAGTGGTATGGCTATTATCATCGGGATTTGAGATGCCACAGAGCGGCATCATGGGGGTTGGCGTGAAGAGAACTTCTAAGGCTCACAGCAATGGCTGTTTCGCCAAGAAGTTCTAGCTTCACACCGAAGAATGCCTGAAAAACGGCATTCTTCATCAGGATTTAAGATGCCGCGAAGCGGCATCATGGGGGTTAGA
>JBNMJJ010000087.1:0-8435 GCA_050873745.1 Lachnospiraceae bacterium
CATTTGACTGGATCGGACTGATCATGGTCTGCTTCGTTCTGCCGGCAGTTCTGACCTGGCTGTTCGGATGCTTTTTCCCATCCGGCATACCATACTGGCCAAAAACAGAATCATAGCCAGCTTGGCTACCTCCGCCGGCTGGATGGAAATACCCACTCTTAACCATCTTCTTGCCCCGTTTGCTTCATATCCCAAAGGGGTCAGAACCAGTATAATCAGCACCGCCGATACGATATAAGCAAGGGTGGCAAATCTTTCCCAGAAATGGTAGGGAATAAAGGCCACCACAAACATAGCCGCCAGCCCCAGCAGGGTGGCAAATGCCTGTTTCTTCAGATAATAGGCCGGGTCATAATTCATCAGGGCTGAGGTGGAGGCATCATAAGAGCTGGCAGAATACACCATTACCATACCAAAGCCCAGGAAAAACAACACAATAAACAGAAGGCTATAGTCAAAAAAATATTCACTCTTTTTTTTGCTATTACGTTTTCGTGTGTTTGGTCTCACTTAGGACTCCTTTAACTTCATTACATACTCTTTAAACAGCTTTCCCCGGACCTCATAGTCAGGGAACATCCCCCAACTGGCACAGGCTGGCGACAATAATACCGCCTCTCCCTCCTTTGCCTTTTCACTGGCCCTTTTCACTGCTTCCTCTAAAGAATCCACTAAAATCAGATTGGTAAAGCCTTTTTTCCTGGCACAGGCCGCAATCTTTTCCCTGGTCTGCCCCAACAAGATAAGCCAGGTCACCTTTTTATCAAAGCTATCTATCCAGCCGTCATACTCACTGCCCTTATCGTATCCTCCTCCGATTAAAACGGTGGGACGGTTCATGGCCTGGATTCCTTTGATGGCCGCATCCGGGTTGGTCCCCTTGGAGTCATTGTAATAATCCACTCCCTGAATAGTATCCACATATTCTATCCTATGTTCAACTGCCGAAAAATTGCGTACTGTATTTAAAATACTCTCCATAGGCACCGAAAAAGCGCTGGCCATAGCAATGGCAGCCATGACGTTTTCCATGTTATGTTTTCCCAGAAGCTTCAACTCATGGATATTCAAAAGTCTTGTCTTTTCTTCATTACTGCTGTACCAGATTTCTTCCCCTTCCAGATAATAGCCGTCCTTCAGTGCCCTGGCAGAAGAGAAAAAGACTGCCCGGGCAGGGCATCTGTCCGCAAAGCTGCGGCAGTATTCATCCTCGTAATTTAATACGCAGACCTCCTGGCTGCTCTGGTTTTTGGCAATCCTCTCCTTCACCGCCGCATAGTTTTCCATGGTATGATGACGGTTCAGATGGTCCGGTGTAATATTCAGAATTGCCGTAATGCAGGGATGGAAGGTATCGATGGTTTCCAGTTGGAAGCTGCTGATTTCCGCCACCGTCACACTGTCCTCTTCCATCCTTTCTGCCGCCTGCGTATAAGGCTTGCCGATATTGCCCACAACGAATACGGAAGAGAAATAATCCTCCATAATTTTTCCGCACAGGGCCGTAGTGGTGGTTTTTCCATTGGTTCCGGTAATGGCAATGACCTTCCCCTTTCCGCACAGCCAGGCCAGCTCAATTTCTCCTATAACGGGAACCTGCCTTTCTCGAAACCCCTCTGCCAGACCCGAATCTGCAGGAACTCCAGGGCTTAAAACCACCAGCTCCACAGACGCCTTGGCTTCTTTTGGCAAAGCTGCGGTATAAATTTCGACTTTACTTCCTGAAGCCAGCCTTTCTCTTATCTTCTCTTTTTCAGCTTTCTCATTTTCATCGTATAAAAAGACCCTGGCTCCTTTGCGCTCCAATAAATCAGCCGCACTAATTCCGCTGATTCCGGAGCCTACGACCAAAACCTTCTTTCCACTCCAATCCATGTTTACCTCCCTCTCTTTATATCGCCATAAGCGCAACCAGACAGAGCAAAGCAGTCACAATGGAAAAAACGGCTACCACTCTTGTTTCTGACCAGCCGCACAGTTCAAAGTGATGATGAATCGGCGCCATTTTAAAAATTCTCTTTCCCCCTGTCAGCTTAAAATAGCTTACCTGCAGCATAACGGACAACACCTCTGCCAGATAAATAAAGCCCACAATCAGGATAAAAACCGGCATCTGCAAAAGATAGGCGGTTGCCGTCACAAAGCCCCCAAGAGCAAGAGAGCCCGTATCTCCCATAAATACGCTCGCCGGATATACATTAAATAACAAAAAGCCCAAAAGAGCGCCCACTACTGCACAGGTAATGGGCTCAATGCCGCTGTTCGTTCCAATGGCAACTACGGAAAAAAAGGTAGCGACCATCACCGTTACGCTGCTGGCAAGGCCATCCAGACCGTCCGTAAAATTGGTTCCGTTTACGGTTCCGATGACCACTACAAAAACGGCGGGAACCGCAAGGGGCCCAAGGTCCAGAAGAAGTCCATCCAAAAAAGGGAGCTTCATCAAAAGACACTGAGGTGCATCGGTAACCAGATAGTAGGCAAATACCGCCGTAACCACAATCTGCAAAGCCATCTTCTGCCATGCCCTTAAGCCCATGGAACGCTTTAAAACTACCTTAATATAATCGTCGATAAACCCAATCAGCCCGAAGCCCAGAGTAAGAAACAGAATGGGCAGAATCCTTGGGTAATCTTTCATGTACAGTAAAGAGGTTATGACCACCGAGGCCAGGATAATCACTCCGCCCATGGTAGGGGTTCCGGTCTTTTTCAAATGCGATTGGGGCCCGTCATCCCGCTCTGTCTGTCCTACCTTCAATTTTCTTAAATAGGGAATCACGATGGGTCCCAACACGGCGCTGATGACAAAAGAAATCAGAACCGGCATAACTAAAATTGCCTTCATATCTAACCTCACTCCTATGGGATAGGTACTCCTATCACTCCTTTAAGTTATATCACATTCTTTCCAAATAAGGAAGAATATTCTCAAAAAGCTGGCGGACAACCGGGGCCGCCACCTGCCCTCCGTAATAGACTCCCTTGGGGTTATGAATAATGGTCAAAGCCAGTATTTGAGGGTCGTCGGCGGGGGCAAAGCCGATAAAAGAAGAGATGTATCTTCCGCTTCCTCTGGGCAGCGTCTGGCTGGTCGCCGTCTTTCCTCCTACCCTGTAGCCTTCTACATAGCCGTTAATTCCTCCGCCGCTTTCCACCACCTGCTCCATCAGGTATTTCAGGGTTTCACTGCTTTCTTTAGAAATAATGCCTTCTGTTTTTTTATAGGAAAAAACCTCTCCTCCCTCCCCTTCATTATTCTGGCTCTTTACCGCCAGATGGGGGGTAATCCGGGTTCCTCCATTGATTAAGGAAGAAACTGTGGTTGCCATCTGAATGGGGGTAATCTGAAAGGACTGGCCAAAGGACACCGTAGCCAGCTCTACGGGACCCACATTTTCTTTCCTGTGCATAATGGTTCCCGCTTCTCCCGGCAAATCCACACCGGTTTTCTCCGTCAGACCGAACTGTTTAAAATATTTATAGTATTTATCCACTCCCAGCTTTAATCCCAAAGAAATGAAGGTAGGATTGCAGGACTGCTTAAAGCCGTCCAGGAAGGTGACTCCCCCGTGGCCTCCGTATTTATGGCAGCGAATCCTTCTGTCCTCCACCATAATGTAGCCGGGACAGCTAAAGGGAGAGTCCAGGGTCACCATATTTTCTTCCAGCGCTGCCCCTGCAGTAACGACTTTAAAGATGGAACCGGGCTCATAAGTATCGTTGATACAGCCGTTTCTCCACATGCCATTTAACAACTTCTGCTCTTCCTCCTGGGAAGAGGCGGTGGTTCCCTCCGGCAGAGTATAGGGTTCGTTTAAGTTAAATTCCGGCACATCCACCATAGCCAGGATTTCTCCGTTTTTCGGGTTCATTACCAGTATGGATACCCTTTCCGCCTCCTTCGTCTCCATTACCTGTTTAGCCAGTTGGGTGGCGTAGAGCTGAATATTATAATCCAGGCTGGTGACCAAATCCAGACCTTCCTGTGGGGCAACCCGCTTTTCTCCCTTGGTTTCCACCTCCACGCCTCTGGCATCGGTATAGGTCAGAATCAGTCCGGGTTCTCCTGCCAGCAGTTCATCGTAGATTACCTCCAGGCCGATAATGCCCTGATTGTCTCCTCCCGTAAATCCCAACACTTTAGAGCAGAGAGTGTCAAAGGGATAATAACGTTTATAGTCGGAATCCACCTTCACTCCTGCCAGCTCGTACTCCCGTATTTTATCTCCTGTTTCCTTGTCCACATTCCCTTTTATTTTTTCAATGGAAGAGACCTTATTTACCCGCTTTTCCACGTATTCTCTGGACAGTCCCAGCTCACTGGTAAGTACCTGAATCACTTTTTCCTTATCTTTAATCTGATTATGAATAACGGAAATGTTACAGACAATCCGGTTGTCTGCCAGCACCGTGCCGTTCCTGTCCAGAATCCTTCCTCTTTTGGCCTTTATTTTTCGCTCTCTTACATGCAAATCCTCAGCCTTAATACTGTAATATTCAGCATCATAAAGCATCAGCCAGCACAGTCTCCCCATAAGGCCGATTAACAGGATAAGAATCAGAAAAACGGCAACCAAAAGCTTTCTGCGATAACGGCTCTGATTTTTTAACATAAAATAACCTCATAAAGCGATATTTGTATAATTTATTATCTACTTTATGAGGTTATTCTCTATTCTGGAGAATCTTCATCCTTATCTTTCTGTAAAGGCTCACCGGTATTGGGGTCAATCAAAACCCCCGTCAGCGGCGCTGTCTCTCCCTCATCCTCCGGAACCGATATGGATGAGGTAATATCCCCTCCATTGGCATTGGTAACAGGCTCTCCCCCCTCTAAAGGAGTAAGGGAATTACCGGAAACGGTTCCGTCTTCTAAAGCATTGCCGGAAACACTCTGGCCTGCGTTAGCCGCCATCATGATTTCCAAATCCAGTTCTTTCAGTTCTTTTATCTCTGCCTCACTCAGTTCCTCCGTCATAAAGATATTTAAATAAGGAAGAACCTCGGTTAAAATGCTTCTTACCAGTAAGGTGGCATGCTTTGCATCATCCTGTCTGGACACGTTGGGTCTGTCCACCACCACATAAATGGCGATTTGAGGATTCTCTGCCGGGGCATGGGCCATAAAAGAAACTACATAGTTTTTCTTGTCTCTGACACCCATTTCCGCCGTTCCCGTCTTTCCGCCAATGGCATAGCCTGCAGGACGGGCCGTTTTACCCGTACCATTATCCACTACACCCTTACAGTATTGACGGATTAGGGCAGATGTACTCTCGGAAACGGTCTGTTTAATAATTCTTGGTTCAATATTTCTTACCAGAGAACCGTCCGCAGTGGTAATTTTGCTTACCACATGGGGTTCATAATAATAGCCTCCGTTGACCAGAGAACAGTAAGCGCTAATCATCTGAATCATGGTCACATTATAGCCCTGTCCGAAGGTAGTGGTAGCCAGCTCCGTGGGGCCCATATTATTCTCATTGAATACCAGTGCCTGGGTTCGGGATTCGCCTGCCAAATCCACATTGGTTCTGAGGCCAAAATTAAACCGTTCCTGATAATCCAGGAAGGTCTCCTTTCCAATCTGCTCTCCCATCAACATCAATGCCACATTGCAGGACTGCTCCAGGGACTGCTGTACATTCAGGGTTCCGTCACCGCCCAAAGCGTAATTGTGGCATTTAATCGTATAGTTTGCCACCTTAAGAGCCCCATTACAGGTATAATACTCGTTTCCGGTCATTTTTCCCGACTCCAGCCCTGCCGCTATGGTAAATGTCTTGGCTGTTGAACCGGGCTCATAGGTATTGGAAATACAGAAGTTTTTCCACAGGCTGTTTAAGTTGGCATAGCGCACATCCGTGTCCTTTAACACTTCCTCTGCATTTTCTTCCGTAATAACCGTCTCTTCCTCCGTCACCTTGCCTTCGGCAGTTAAAAGCTGACTGCCTATGAGTGCCTGTATATCACTGGGATTGTTTAAGTCGAAGCTGGGATACCCGGCCATGCCCAGTATTCCTCCGGTGTTCACATCCATAATAATGCAGCCTACATTCATCGCTCCGTTACCGGTACGGTGATTATCCTTATAGGTTTCATTATACTTGGCCAGATGCTTTTCAATAATACTCTGAATATTGGCATCCAATGTAAGTCCCAGATTATAGCCGTCGTTTGCGGGAATGGTGGTTCTTTCCAGGTTAGAGTCCTCATTCAGGTATCCGTATTCCCGCCCATTGCTTCCATTAAGTATATCATTATAGTAGGCCTCCAGGCCATAGTTTCCCTTGAAACCTACGCCTTCATCATCCTTAATAGTAAAGCCGATGACATCACAGGCCAGGGAGCCATTGGGATAAACCCGTTTATACTCCTCTTCAAACCATACTCCCTTTACATCAGGATATTCTTTTTTATTATCCTGTATTTCCAGAAAACTGCTTATCTCATCGTAGGTGAGCTGTTTTGTCACCACATAATAGCGTCTGGCGGGATTATTCTTCACATAATTGGTCAGTTCTGTACGATTCAACTGGGGAAAACAGCCTATGAGGGCATCCATAGTGGCCTCCAGATATTCTTCCTCTGACAGCATCTCTTTACAGTCAATAATCAGATTATATACCTTTTCACTGATAGCCAGTTTAGTTCCCTTGGAATCCAGAATATCCCCTCTTTTATAAGGAAGAGTTACACTCCTGTACTGCTGCTGGCTGAGAACTTTTTTGGTGTACTCGTCGCCTTTTTCCCGGTTGATATAAGCCAGTCTTCCTGCTAATCCCAAGAAAGCCAGCAGTACCAATCCAAAAAGTACCACCAGCTTTTTCTGCATACTCATGGAAAATTTCGCCTGAGACGATTTTCCCTTTCTGTTCTGTCGTGTATTTCTTCTGCTCAAATTAACCTCCATGATGCTGTTTGACAGTGGCTTGAATCAACGGAAAGCCATAATTATAATGCCTGTTTTACATTCACTCTTTAGCGTAAAGTCAAATACTATGGAGAATGCCCACTTTTCGGGCATTCTCCGGTGTGAAGCTAGCACTTCTTGGCGAAACGCCCACTGGCGTGAGCCTTAGAAGTTCTCTTCACATGCTACTCAATGTTCGACATCTGTCTCATATAGTCACTGCCTTCTCCGGACACGTTAATAATCTGTCCTTCCTTTGCATAGCGCATACCCAGTTCGCCGATAGCCACCTGACGGATTTTTTCCAAATCCACCGAACTAATTGCCCGGTTATACTCCTCTTCATTAGAAAGCCTCAGGCTGTTCAGCTCCCTTTCCAGGCTGGCAATGTGTTTTACGGTCAGCGTAATATCAGACTGCAGCCTGATATACCCAATCAAGATAAAAGCTGCGCTTATCAACGCAGCAGCCAAAAACAGAAGATAACCCAGATTCATATAAAGGGCCCTTTCTCTGTTCTTTCTGGTACTGTGACTGAGTCTTTTAGGCGCTGCTGGCTCCATCTCCTCTACCAGGTCCAGCTTGCGAACGGTATTTCCCTGTATGTAGTTTTCTCTTGGCTGACTTGTCCGTCTTCTTTGGTTTTCCCTTTGGCTGTTTCCCTGATAGGTTCTATGGGCCATATTATTTTACCTCTCTATTCTAACAGCATTTTCCCGGTGAGGGAACTGCTGTTTTTTATGTTTATTCTTTCCTCCATGATGCCGCCTGGAGGCATTCAAAAATACGAAGCTTCGCACTTTTGGAACGGGAATTTCTCTCCTGCTCCACAGGTGAAGGCAGAATCGGTTTCCTGGTAATCACCTTCCCCTTCGGCTTCTGTCCGCAGACGCATACGGGAAAGTGGGAAGGGCAGGTACAGGGATTCTCCCATTTTTTAAACACGGATTTCACGATTCTGTCCTCCAAGGAATGAAAAGTAATTATACATAATCTTCCCCCCGGATTCAATACCTCTGCCATATCCTCCAAAGTATCCCTTAACACCTCCAGCTCCCTGTTGCATTCAATCCGTATTGCCTGAAAGGTCCGTTTACTGGGATGCCCTCCGGTGGCCCGGATTTTTGCCGGAATAGCCGCTCTGATTATTTCGTTCAACTGGTATGTAGTTTCAACAGGAGCCTTTGCTCTGGCCTGCACAATATGCTTTGCAATATTTTTTGCAAACTGGTCCTCACCGTAATCCCGGATAATTCTGTACAGTTCCTGTTCCGAATACTGATTCACAATCTCCTTTGCGCTCATTCCCTGACGCCTGTCCATTCTCATGTCCAACTGGCTGTCATATTTATAGGAAAAACCTCTCTCTGCCGTATCCAACTGATAAGAGGAAACCCCCAAATCCAGAAGAATACCATCCACTCCGCTGATTCCCAGCTTTTGAAGATTGGATTTAATGTTGCAATAGTTGGTTCGTGCACTAGTTACCTTATCCTGTAACTCCTCCAGCCTCTTTCCG